>JAPYNK010000127.1 GCA_028285825.1 Arenicellales bacterium
GCTGATCGTGCCCTCCTTAAATCGCTGTGATAAACATCATTCAGGACCTGATCATTGGTATAGGCATGGATGGTATTCATCAGGCCATGCACGATTCCCACTGAATCGTTGAGCACTTTGGCCAGAGGAGCCAGACAGTTGGTTGTACACGATGCATTTGAAATGATCGTATCTGAGGATTTCAGGGTTTGGTGATTGACCCCATACACCACTGTCGCATCAATATCGCTTCCGCCCGGTGCGGAAATGATGACTTTTCTGGACCCTGCTTCCAGATGGGCTTTGGCTTTTTCCTTGCTGGTGAATAGGCCAGTACATTCATAAACCACATCAACACCCAGCTCACGCCATGGCAACCTGGATGGGTCTCGCTCGGAAAGCACGCGAATCCTGTCTCCATTGACGCACAGGCAATCGCCATCCGTCTCTACCGTACCCGAAAATCGACCATGCGTCGTATCGTATCGGGTCAAGTGAGCGTTGATGTCGACATTACCCAGATCGTTGATGGCAACAACCTGGATGTCCCGATTTTCTGATTCATATTTAGCACGAAGAATATTTCGGCCAATGCGGCCATAACCGTTTATCGCGGCATTAATGGTCATTGATTCACTCCGTATAAAAAGTTGGTTTACCCATGGCTAGCTTACAGCACAATGCAGACACGACTCTTGATCAGCCTCAATTCTGAACGACACCGGGTTGAACTTGTCTGACCGCATACAGACATCAGCATTGATGTTTTTTCATCAGCTGTCTGACGGCCTCAATAACGGCATCTGTTGTCATTTCAAGATGTGCAAAGACATCACTGGCCGGTGCCGACTCGCCGAATGTCTCGATACTGACCACTGCACCATCAAGGCCAACAAATTCAGTCCATAACCCTCCGACTCCGGCTTCGACCGCTACCCTGCATCTCACTGACGAAGGCAGCACGGATTGCTTGTATGACTCATCCTGAACCGAAAACCGATCGGTCGACGGCATCAGACGCAGGGTTGCTGTTTGCTCGATGGCCTGATGTGTCGGCCCATCCTCTCCAAGTCCAATCGAATCGTGAGTAAATACGAAGATTGACGGCTGTTTCATCAATGCAGCCATCCGCAGAGCATTACGCGCATACTCGGAAAACATCAGAAAAGTTCCGCCATAGGGCTTGAACCCACCATGGAGTGCGAGTCCGTTCATGATCGCAGCCATCCCGAACTCGCGCACGCCATAATAGATGTAATTGCCACTCCAGTCGGATGGCGTGAGTGTTTTCGAGCCGGACCATTGAGTCAGATTTGATCCGGTTAAGTCGGCAGAGCCTCCGATGAGTTCAGGAAGAATCGGGCCAATTGCTTCCAGCGCAAGCTGTGATGCCTTTCTTGTTGCCATGGCTTCACCCCTGAGATCCGCCTCTTCAATCATTGATTCGCATAGCGACTGCCAGTCCGCCGGCAGCTTTTTATTCTGCCTTCGCATGAATTCTTCTGCGAGCTCTGGATGAGACTGACGATAATTTGCGAATTTTGACTGCCAGTCACCCTCTGCCTGCCCACCCTTCTCACCGGCATTCCAGGCATCGTAGACTGACTCCGGGATCTCAAACGGAGGATGCGTCCACCCGAGCTCGCTTCGAGCAAGCTGAATTTCCTTTTCGCCTAGAGGCGCGCCATGACTTGACTCCTTGCCTGACTTGTTGGGTGAGCCAAACCCAATAACGGTCTTGCAGCAGATCAGGGTCGGCTTTCGTGTTGCGTCCTTGGCCGCTTGAATAGCCCTGGATACAGCATCCGGATCATGTCCATCGACATCCTTGACCACATGCCAGCCATAACTGATGAAGCGGGCGGGAGTATCATCGGCAAACCAGCCTTGCACCCCACCATCAATCGAGATGCCATTGTCATCATACATGACAATCAACTTACCGAGGCCGAGAGTGCCGGCAAGTGAACAACCCTCATGCGATATGCCTTCCATGAGGCAGCCATCACCCGCGAACACAAAAGTGTGATGGTCTACGATATCAAACCCTTCCCGATTGAAGGTTGATGCCAAAATCCTCTCCGCAAGCGCCATGCCAACCGCATTGCAGATCCCCTGGCCCAGTGGTCCAGTCGTTACCTCAACGCCGGGTGTATAGCCATGCTCGGGATGGCCAGGCGTTTTCGAATGCAGCTGCCTGAAACTTTTTATGTCATCAATATCCAGATCATAGCCCGTCAAGTGCAATACAGAATAGAGAAGCATCGAGCCATGGCCATTCGACAGCACAAACCGGTCCCGGTTAACCCATTGGGGATTACCGGGATTGTGAATCAGGAAATCCGACCATAGGACCTCGGCAATATCGGCCATGCCCATGGGGGCTCCGGGGTGACCGGAATTTGCCCGTTGCACGGCATCCATGCTGAGGGCACGGATCGCATTAGCCTTGATTCGGCGGGTAATTTCAGTCATGGATGCATCTTTTGCAACAAGGGTCCATGCACAATGCCGATAACCAGAAGGATGCTGGCATGAGTAACTTTTTCATAACCGAATGAGATACAGGCAAACGGTTTTTACAGGGAGAGTTGTCAGTGGCAATTATAATCCGACTTGTCATCTTGAATTGAGATTTTTTGTGCAGTCGCAAAATATGGATTGCCTGTGCAGTTTGACCCGTCATAATGGAAGGACAGCCAACGGATTTGTGTCGGATTTACCGTTATCCGGAATTTCCCGAAGCTGGCCAACAGTCAGCTGAACTGACCGTCAGCTACTGATTTTCTGCTATGCATACATTGACTTGCCATCATTCAATCGCAGCCATCCTCTAATAATCCTGTAGAGCAGCCAGACCGTCAGTCCCATACCCGCAAGCAGGGCAATACCCAGGACAAACGGACCCAGAATAAATGCCGAGACCAGGCAGGCCAGGGTACCGAGCAATATCCACAGCAAGCCATACCAGAATGTGCGCATTTGCCAGACAAAATGCGACTCGACCCATGTCCCCTTTGCATCCGGCCTCTTGATGTGGTTGATCATGACTGCAATAACCGGGAGAATAAATGGCACGAAGAAACTCAAAGCCTGCAAAAGGTAGACGGCATGGGCTATCTTGGTTACTGGCTTTTCCAGATTCTCAGAAGAATCGAAAGTATCGTCCTGCATATTTCAAAAGTCAATCGACACGACTTGCACAACAAACAGACCGTGCGCATTTCAAGAAATAAGCCGGCCTGACTGAATTGCCGGATGGCCGGGATGAAAGCTTATCCCCGTTCACCACATGGGAGAGCGCCGCCCGGCATACATGCAGCGAAAGGCGCTTCCATTGAAGAAATGAACTCAGGAACACCATGGAGACAAACAGAATGGAAGGGATGACATGGAAGCAATGAAAAAATACAACGTCAATTCAACTACCCGAACCTGTTAGAGGGCGTACAGGCATTTTATCGGAGCGATATAGATCGCCTGAAGCCACTTCAAGGTGACCTTTTATCCAGCTCTCCCATTGGCTCAACAGCTTGCCATTGATTGCAGCGACAATTGCACGTTTTCGCAGTTTGCCGCAATCCAGACACTGCCCGGACAGTGATGTTGCCCGACCGCCCGACTCCAGCAAAATCAGATAGCCTGCCGCAAAATCCCAGAGTTTCTGGCCCCCATGAAGATACAACTGGAAACGACCGGTTGCCAGCCAGCACCATTCAAGCACCGAAGATCCAAGATTACGCTGAGATCGATATGGGGGGCAACGCACCAGCTGTGCCGAGAGGTCCTGGGTAAGTCGCTTGTAATCGATATTTGCAACGCAATCGGATAGCGAGACATCGTCAGGGCAACTTAACCTGTATTCGTTGAGATAGGCACCCTGACCCCGCAACGCCGAGAAACATTCGTTGCGAATGGGGTCAAAGGTCACGGCTAGCTCAGGCTGACCGTCTATTACCAACGCTAGCGAGACTCCATAAAGCAGAAAACCACTGGCAAAATTGGTGGTACCGTCCAGAGGATCAAGCACCCAGTACCCTTCTGCCGAATTACGGATAACTGCATCCTGTTCGTCATGGTGCATCTCCTCGCCAACGAAGCCATATTGCGGCCAGCGAGCTTCCAGCGCCTGTTTCAGCTGCGCCTGGATAAATGTATCGATTTCGGTAACGATGCTTCCATCCTGCTTGATGGAAACTGCTTTTTCGAGATTTGGCTTGTCAAATGTCGAACGCGCTATGTGAACAACAAGCCTGGCAACTTCGCATCTATCTGGCAAAAAGCTCATGTCATCTTGAGTTTTTGTTCTCGAACAACACGGATGATTGAATGAATATGCCGTGTATTCTATCCACTCTGGCCAAGCAGAAAAGAATCAGTTTTCCAAAAATCAGTCAGCCTCACAGTTTCTCCACCATGCTCAGCATTGATCCAAGATGCTTCTGTGCGCTCTGGCTACTGTCATCCAGTGCCGCCTCAATTGCCTGGTGAACCTCCAGCAAGAGACAATGAATGACCAGTGAATCCGATGTGGTTTTCAGATTCTCCTTACTAATCATCGGTGTGACGACATCGCAGATGCGGGACATGTCTGTCCGTTCATCATTTTCCAACAGGATCGCCAGCCTGGAGAATCCTTCGCGAATGCCGATTGCAATTTCCCGGTCGGCAAGATCTCCCTCCCACCTTCTCAATTCCGATTCAATCACCTGCAGTTGCCCATGCACCGGATCGAAATCCGTTTTCGATTCCGGCTCTAGGCATGCTCTCCGACCAGCCGGATATTCTTCAATCAAATCACGAACCCGGGCAAACCTCGAGCCCGGCTCCTGGAGGGTGTCTGTGTCTTCGGCCATAAAAGCCGCTTCCTTCCTGATTGAATCAATAATCGAAAAGAGTGCCTCGACCGGGGCATCAGCATGACCATTCGCATTCATCGCCCGGTTAATTAACGATCCGGCATGCCGGGCCAAAACCATGACCGACGGCTCGCCAGATAGTGCAGACAGGCTGTCAACCCGTTTGACTGCTGACTGGAGTTCCTCAAGACGAGGCCCGGCCACACCAAGCCTGCCCGTCTCTGTCAGGGTATCCGTTACCGCCGACAATTCCCTGATAATTTCAGTGACCAATGCATCGCCGGCCCGAGTGCACTCCGCGTATGGCCAGGGCCGCATGAAATTGACATCAGCGTGCGGGAAATGCCCCTCTTCGGGCGGTCTTGCGTGTTTAATGTTTCGCCGAGATTCCGAAAATCCCGCCAAGCAGCGGTTTGACTCTACCGTCCCTCTTCCCAATTCGGCAATGCGTTGTCCCAGACAGAGGATTTTTTCGTCCGTCAAGGGGACAGGGTTTTCAATAAAGTCCCATGCCATCATCCAGGCTGAAGCGATTTTCTCATCTTCCCGAGACTCGGGAAACTCCTTCAAGTTGCCATCACTGTCAGATACGGCCTTGCACAGAAAAACCAGGTATGTCCTGAAAACACCGTCCGCATGCCTTGACGCAACATTTTTCAGTTCATCCAGCTTTGCGAACATTTCCGATGTCTTGCCTGAATCCAGTCCTCCAAGAAAAAACAGGGCGAGCGAATTTTGCAAGGAGCGATAATCTCCTTCCTTATTCATTTCCGACAGTTCGTCAGCGAGCCGAATCGATTTTTCGCACTCTGCCTGCATCACCCGGTCCGGATCATCGTCAAACCATGATTCGAGATTGAACATTTCGCAAATTCTCTCGGTATCAGGGCCGATACCCTGGGGGCAGGCACAATCGGTTCGACTCGCGCCATATCGAGCATCGCCAATCAGGAACAGCATTCTGCAAAGTAGCGTTTCCGGCAATACAATCGGCCTGTTGCTGATGTGGTTGCGGCAAATTTGCCTGATTAGCACATCCACTCTAGCAAGCAGAGTCCCCAGTGTTTTCCCTGCACCAAATTTTTCCGGTTCCAGTCGAGTGAATTCAACGCAGCTTGAAACAAGACAGGCAAGCCGTGAGACTTGATCGCTGCCATCTATTTTCCTGACGCGATCGAACATCGTCACTATT
>JAPYNK010000128.1 GCA_028285825.1 Arenicellales bacterium
TAACGGGTTTTGGCCATGCAGTGAACGGGGGCCTCGGGGGATTTTCCATTTACCCAATGCACTTCTTCCGCAACAAGGGAAGTGCTGAAAAGTGCCGGGTGGTCCTTGCCCTGGACTGCATAGATCATGTTTTGGTCGACATCCTTTCTGGCTACGTACCAGGGTTCTCCGTCGCCACCGATGCCCAGGCCCTGTCGCTGTCCTATAGTGTAATAGCAGGCACCCTGATGCTGGCCCACTGTCTCTCCGTCCAGGGTCAATATCTTGCCGGGTTCTGCCGGGAGATATGTTTTCAGAAAATCCCTGAATCTTCTCTCTCCGATAAAGCAAATGCCGGTACTGTCCCTCTTGTCATGAACCGGGAGTGATAAATCCCGAGCTCGTTCCCGAACAGCCTGTTTGGTCATATTTCCAATCGGGAAACAGGACTGGTTCAAGATCTCCTGGCTCAGCGTATACAGAAAATAGCTCTGATCCTTGTCACCATCGAGACCCTTGAGAAGAGTGAAATGTCCGTTGGCATTCTCGATTCGGGCATAATGGCCGGTGGCAATGCAATCCGCGCCAAGGCTGACAGCCCATTCCAGAAATTCCTTGAACTTGATTTCCCGGTTACAGACGATATCGGGATTTGGGGTTCGGCCTCTGCGGTATTCATCAACAAACCGGGTAAATACGCGTTCCCAGTATTCCCTTGAAAAATTGATGGTCTTCAATTCAATGTCCAGCAACTTGCAGATTTCCGCTGCATCGTTGAGATCTTCGGCCGCGGCACAGTATTCGGCTGTATCGTCCTCTTCCCAGTTCTTCATGAAAAGCCCTGTAACCTGATGGCCGTCTTCAACAAGCCTGGAAGCGGCGACTGAAGAGTCCACCCCGCCGGAAAGCCCCACCATGATGTTTGACATGACCGGTATGTTCGCTTCAGCCTGGCCTGGAGGGCAGTCCGGTCAAACCATCAATGCTGATCATTGCCTGATCGATCGGAACTGTCAATGACTGCGCTCATGAAGGGGATATCCTCCCATTCCTCGCTCGCCTGAATAATGGGCAGGTAGCCGTTGGGTTGAAACCAGGAATCGACAACGAAGCGAGTACCGGTTGATTTTTCTCGAACTTGTGCGGCCCAGTGCTGGTCAAATATGGCTTGGCGATAGGCTCGTTCGATCACCTCGAAATGTTGCAGAAGACCCTGTTGTTCGAACAATCGCAAGTAGGTGGTGGTATTGGTGGATTCATCGATGCAGTCCTGCTGGCCCGGAAACAGGTCGCGGTAATTATCGGTTCGGGGCAGGGAGAAAGCCACATCCCTATGCGTCGGCGTGTGCCGTCCTATCAGGACTTCCATCCAGCCTATCGCATGCTTGATTTGCCGAAGTTCTTCTTCAGGCGTTTTGGCTGGGGGGTGAAACCAGTGGGCAACTTCCAGCCATTCATGTTCGGGCAGGTTCACGGTTGACCGATTCTTGCATCCGAAGTCATAGCAGACAGTTATCGCATCCAGTCTGGGTTCGGGTACAGGAGGATCGACCTCTTTGGCCATGAGTGAATCCGTCACTGGCAGGGTGCAGGCCACTGCCAGCAGGCATGCCTTAATCATTCTGAACTGTCTGTAAAATCGCATCCTCGGGCAACCGTTTTCCGGACTCGAAATCATCAACACATTGTAGCACTATCCGGTTTCTGAGACGGTCAGGGTTTTCTGCAAGGGCAGCCCGGTTCAGCCACAGAACTTCCTCGATTTGGGTGTCGATCTCGTGGCCTGCAACCTTTCCAAGCAAGGTCCCGCAAAAGGCAAACCGCAGATAGGAAATGCCGGTCCGGTTCTGCATGTAGTAGATGCCCACGAGTCCCTCTGGTTCAAATTGCCAGCCAGTTTCCTCGAGGCATTCCCGGATGACCGCTTCCTGAAGCGTTTCATGTTCTTCAAGATGGCCAGCTGGCTGGTTGAGCACCGGATTGCCCAGTATCCGTTCCTTGACCATCAGGTACCTGTCGTGATGCCGAGCGATCGCTGCAACCGTGACATGCGGGTACCATGGGGCAGGTTGCTCAATTGCTGTCATGACCACCTCGGAAGCTGGAGGGATCCTGAACATGTCCGGATCGCCTGAAAAAATCAGGAGACAGGGTTTCGATAAAGCGGCTGGCCTGAGCGGATATGAATTTTCCACGTCTCAGAATAATCCCGTAATTGCGTGGAGGGAAATGCTCGCCAACCGGAATAATACCGAGTCTGTCATTTGTCCCAAGGCAAATATCGGTCACGATAGAAATGCCAATCCCCAATTCGACGTAGCGTTTTATAACTTCCCAGCCACCGGTTTCAAGACTGACATTATGCTTGATGTTGTGGCGTTGAAAGGTCGAAATTACGATGTTCCAGGTGCTCAAATAGCGTGGTGGGAGAATCAGGCTGTACTTGGCAATTTCCTCAAGACTGACTCTTGTTTTTCCAACCAGGGGGTGGCTGGTCGGCGTGATCAGGGTTGGGGTGAAGCGACAGATCGGAAAGTAGTTCATGTCATCCGGTATTTCCAGCATGGAGCCAACGGCGAAATCCGCATCATCGGCGCGCAGCATGGCAAGGCCGTCGACACCGTTCACGTTGTGCAACCGGATACGCACCCCGGGATACTGTCCGGAGAAGGATTTGATGGTTTTGGGGAGCATGTACAGGATTGTGGACTCTCCAGCTGCGATGTTGATGTAGCCACTGTTCAGATTGCCGGACCGGGAGGCAAAAGTATCCCGGAGCGAATCCATGCCTTCCACCATGGGTAGGGCAATGTCCAGCAGTTCCTTGCCATCTGGAGTCAGGCTGATTTTTGGACCGCGACGCTCGAATAAAATGGTATTGAGTTCGCGCTCCAGGGCCTGAATTTGCAGTGAGACAGATGGCTGGCTGAGATACAGCTTGGCAGCAGCCTTTGAGATGCTGCCACTGCGTGCCGTGTGGCAAAACGCACGGAGCTGTTTCAATCGATTCTGCTTTTGACCACGATACCACATCCTTGAGCTTTAGGACCTATGGACATGGCCGGATAATGGCCGTTCTTGGGTCGCACTACTTCAATTTTGACGTCAAGTCGAGCAGCCGGACCATCTGCAGGCCGAATCCATCAGCCGTTGTCAGGCCTGGTTGCCAGTTCGGCTCATTCCGTTTTACAGCTACGGGAATGGATGCCGGATGCAGCACCACTCTGGAACATGGGGCAAACCGCAACAAGTCCGCCTGCGAACATGCCGGATCAGGCTGGGCAACATGGAGTTGTACCCCGCATGACATGCGCTGAAACATGCGTCCGGCAAACCATGCAGGGTCATGGTCCGTACTCGACAGGAAAGAAGCAGTTCGACATGATTCTTTTTCCGTCCTGCATGCAGGTGATGCTAATGGCTGTCGAGAGGAGTCTTCAGGGCACCCCTGCAGGGGTGCCCTGAACCTGGTTCCCATTATTTTCAGATCCATGACAGCACCCTCTGTTTTGTCACCCCAAAAGAGGCATTTTAGAATTGGCTTGACACTCCGGGTCTTGTCAGAGCGGGAATGTGCCATGGTTATGCGATGACGATGTCATGCTCGAACATCTGGGGCGGCTTTGTGATTTTTCGATGTCTGAGGAGGAGTTGAGGACAGGGTTTGCTCCATGAGGCAGGGAAAATGGCCTTTTCCTTTGTGCATTTCCGGCAAGCTGTTAACGAATAGAACCGTCTTTTGCCCGATTGCGCTAGTTTGGGATGGTCCCGGCACCGACTGAAATCCGTACTCAAAATCACCCCGATTGATGTTTGCCCAAGCCATGACCATTGGTCTGATCTTGATGAATGAGCATTTCTTTTTTCGGGCGATTTGTCGATATAATGACTTGCTCAGGAGTGGACCGGAACATGACGGTCTTCTATCCGTAATCCCTGCCTTTCGACGAATTGAGCAAACAGCAATATTGCCTTTCGAGTCATGAAGTTCATACTGAAGCCTCTGCTTGCCGTTTTCCTGTATGGCATTGTATTTCTGGCAACTATGGGTATTGGTCTTGGGCTTTATGCAATCACTTTGCTTGAGGATTTGCCGACCATTGAAGAAATCCGGGAAATTCCGCTGAATATCCCGCTTCGGATTTATACATCCGACCATAAAATGATTGCCGAATACGGCGTTGAACGCCGGATTCCGATAACTCTTGACGAAACTCCCCAGCTATTGCTTGATGCCATCCTGGTAACCGAGGATGACCGGTTCTATCATCATACAGGCGTGGATTTTCCAGGTCTGTTGCGCGCTTCGGTTAGCAATATTCTAACCAAGTCCCGGGGGCAGGGTGCCAGTACGATCACCATGCAGGTGGCACGCAACGTGTTTCTCAATCCCGAGAAGACCTATGTTCGCAAGCTCAAGGAAATTCTGGTGGCTTTCAATATGGAGCGGACCTTGACCAAGGATGAGATTCTCGAGTTGTATCTGAACAAAATCTTTCTGGGCCATCGTGCCTATGGATTTGCCGCCGCTGCGCGTGTTTATTATGGCGAAGATCTTGCGAACCTCAGCGTACCCGAGATTGCCATGCTGGCTGGGCTCCCTCGGGCCCCTTCCCGTGATAATCCGATCAGTAATCCGGAGCGAGCCCAGGAACGCCGTGCTTTCGTGCTCAAACGACTCCATGAGCTCGGACGTATTGACAATTACAGTTATGAAAATGCCTTGAACTCCCCGATCACGGCAAGAAGGCAGATTGATGATGCCAAGCTCACTGCTCCCTATGCATCGGAGATGGCGCGGCAGGTGTTGTATGGCTATTTTGGCGAATCCGTGTATGAGCGGGGACTGAATGTTACATTGACTATAAACAGTGAATATCAGGCTCAGGCGGAGCAGGTTCTCAGGGACGGTTTGATTGCCTATGACCAAAGACATGGATACCGTGGGCCGGTTGGCGAGATTGCGGTGGATGCATTTGATCCGATGGCGGATGTCGACAGGCTTAAGTCGGCAGTTCGGGATTTTTCCAATAGCAAGGAGATTATTCCGGCAGTCGTGATCAAGGTTGAGTTTGACTATTTCGAAGCCCTCGTTCATGAGGCGGGTGAGGATGTCAAGGTAGCAAGGGTCGACTTTGACAACATGTCATGGGCTCGGGAACAGATTGGAACCAGTTGGCTTGGCGAGGAGTTGCGAAGCCCTGCCGACGCAGTCAAACTGGGTGATATTGTCTATTTGCGAAAGCCGCAGGCGGACAGTGAAGAATCCTGGTCGCTGTCTCAGATACCGGAAGTATCCGGGGCCCTGGTCAGTCTCGACAGTAATACCGGTGCTATTTTGGCCATAACAGGTGGTTTTGACTTCTTCCTGAGTAAATTCAATCGGGCTGTGCAGGCCAAGCGACAGCCCGGCTCGAACATCAAGCCATTCATCTACTCCGCGGCTCTGGAACATGGGTTCACCCCATCAAGCATTATCAGTGCCGGTCCGATTGTGGTCGAGGACAAGCTTGAAGGGATTTGGCGCCCCCGGAACTACAGCAACAAATTTTTTGGTCCTACTCGCTTGCGCAAGGCGCTTAGCCTTTCCCTGAATCTGGTATCTGTGCGATTGCTCCGATCAATCGGCATTGTGCCTGCGATTGAACATCTGGAAAAATTTGGATTCAGTCCGGAGGATTTGCCGCAGCATCTTTCCTTGTCTCTTGGGGCCACCGAGGCCACCCCGCTTGAAATTGCCAGTAGTTTTGCGGTCTTTGCAAACAGCGGCTATCGAGTTACACCTTATTTGATCGAAACCATTACAGATTCGCAGAACAACCCGGTTATCCTGCCTGAATTGAATTGCATTGAATGCGGGTCCGATGTGCCTCATGCAATCGCCGAGGAAGAGATTTCGGAGGAAGACGTTAACCCTGCACAAATTGGTCCTGAACAGGCCAGACAGGTCATATCGCCCGAGAATGTCTTTCTCATGCAGAGTATGTTGCAGGGCGTAGTCAAGGATGGTACCGGACGTAAGGCCCTGTCTCTCAACCGCTCGGACTTTGCGGGCAAGACGGGCACAACGAATAATTTCAGGGATGCATGGTTTTCGGGATTCATTCCCGATATAACGACTACGGTATTCGTAGGGTTTGATATTCCGAAATTCCTGGGAAACCGGGAATCCGGAGCGGTCGCCGCACTACCGATCTGGATCAACTACATGAGAAGGGTGATTCAGGACTATCCGGAAAAAGCCTATCCACGCCCAGAGACGATAATCACGCGATTCATCAACAAGGACACGGGCAGAATTACCCGTCATGATGATCCGGATGGCTATCAGGAATATTTTGTTCGTGGAACGGAACCCACAAATTTACCCAATGCCGATGATCCATCGGATGTTTCGGAAAACCTGTTTTGATCGTATGCCGGATATCGAGAGAGTGCGATGTACAAGTTTGTCGGTTAGGCTTCAAGAGATATCAAGAAGAAATCGCGGCGATGGCATTTAATTCGTGGTCAAGGAGCACTTCCACGATGCTGAAATTGCACTTATGTGGATAATATCCCGAGCGTGCATTCTACAAAGTTCAAACAATATTATTATTCTCGGAATGGTGATGACGAATAATCCGGTTTTCACGATATTTGTCGTGTGGCATCCATCGTATCGTGAAGGACAGGATATTGCTGACTACTAAGTAGACACTTCGTTGGGAACCTCTATCAGAATATCGAAGACGATTGTCCAGTAAGCGTTCTTGAGCGTAGCCAAATCGTACCAGGTATAACTACTCCCTTGCCAATTGGCTGGAATGAGTCGGAATTTACTGCAGT
>JAPYNK010000129.1 GCA_028285825.1 Arenicellales bacterium
ATTCGTCCGATTCATCCATGATAAATTGAAGCTCACAGTTGTGAGAATGTACTAAAAAATCCGAATAGGTGGGGAATCAGGAGTTGAATATATCGCTTCAGAATGTTTATCAGTACACGGAAACAGACATCAAATATCAGTGGACTGCTGCAAACATGATATCTTCGTCTGAAACATTGGTGGGTGAAAATTCTTCAACAATGCGTCCCTGTCGGCACACCAGAATCCGATCTGAAATTTTTCGAACTTCCGGCAGATAGGATGAAATCACGATCACGGCCAGTCCTGAATCTGCAAGATTTCCAATCAACTCGTGGATCTCATCTATCGCAGAGACATCAACCCCTCGGGTGGGTTCATCAAAAAAACAGAGCTCTGGTTTCTGGATCAGGGTCTTGCCAATGACCGTCTTTTGCTGATTGCCGCCCGATAATTCAACAACATTTGCGTGATCGTTAATCGCCTTTATCGAAACTTTCTTGATCCATGAACGGGAAATATCCCGCATCTCGCGCATGCTGACAGTTAACCCATTGTGGGTATTTGACGAAAGAAAACCCGAGTACAAGTTCTCGCCAACCGTCATCTTGTCGAAAAATCCTTCGTTTTTTCTATCCTCGGTAACGTAGACAATTCCATCGGCGACAGCCTTGCTCGGAACACGATAGCGAACCGCCTGACCATGAAAATCAACCTGTCCGCCCCGGGCAAAATCACGCTTGTAAATCCCGGATATGATTTTGGCGGTTTCGGTTCGACCCGAACCCACCAAACCGAAAATAGTCGTAACCTGCCCGGAAAACACTGAAAACGAATTGTTCTTGACCAGATTGCCCATCGACAAGCCCTGCACACTCAGAATTCTCTTCCCGGCTGCGCGGATATTCTGCTGATTTCTGGACTGGTCAACCGAGTAAGACAGGCTACGACCGATCATCGCCTGAATTACCTTGTTTCGATCCAGGTTTCCGGTTGGCTCGGTGAGAATCTTTTCGCCATCTCGCAGCACGGTTATCCGATCACTGATTTGCAACGACTCTTCAAGAGCATGCGATATGAAGATCACCGAAACTCCACTCTCCCGCAAACGCTGAATCAACGAAAACAGGTGTTTCTTTTCTTCAGGCGTGAGTGATGCGGTTGGTTCATCGAAGATCAGGATATTGGCATTCAGCCTTACCGCCCTTGCAATTTCCAGCATCTGTCGCTGCGCAGCCCCAAGAGACATCACCAGTGCCGTCGGGCTGACCGTAAAATTCAACGACTGGAGGAACTGCTGGGCCAGGATATTGATCCGTCTCAGACGATTCAAGAACTTTTCATTACCCAGAAACAGATTCTGGGCAACGGTCATGGATGGTACCAGGCTGGTTTCCTGGAAAACCATGGCAATTCCCATTTTCAGGGCTTCGGATGGGTTCTGAAACTCGACCTTCCGGTCATTGACGAAGAGTTCTCCCCTCGTTGGCTCGATGACACCCGCCATCAGCTTGGTCAGAGTGGACTTTCCTGCACCGTTTTCACCAAGGATGGAATGCAGTTCACCCTGTTGAAGGTCAAAATCGACATTCTGTACAGCCTTGACTCCACGATATTCCTTGGAGATCTTTTCCATTCTCAAGACGACGGTCATGATTGTCCTCCAGCATGCATCGACAGATCAACAATACAGTCGTCTCCCTTTGATGTTGCAAATATTCGGTCCCCGATCTGGCAACAACTGGTTATCCCGTGCCGCTGGCCATTGGCACGGCTGTGATAGCTCTCGACAGGGGATTGGCTTTGATCCAGTCGAACCATCATTCCATACGACAAGGATGGGGACCAGGGTTTGTGAATGCCCATGACCTTGACACCGCCTTGCTGTAGAGGCACCAGAAAATTCTGTTCACTCTTGAGTGTCGGCGCAATCCAGTATTCTGGATCAATGGTGTCAATCATTTGCCTGCGAAATTCATGCTCGCGCAACACGAATTCAATGAGACGGTTTCTTGGAGCAAACAGACAAAGCATCAACTCGGAGCTGCTGAGTTCTATCATTCGGCAGGGATAGCCGGGTATATCACTGAAAACAGCTTCAGGCCTACTGTCACCCTGTAGCGAAAACTTGACGATTCGATGTTGCCAGCATTCTGAGACCAGAATCTCGTCACCATTGGAGAGTGCAGTGATACCGTATGGATAGCCCAGATTCCGGGCGATGCATGACCGCTCTCCCGTTTCAAAATCATAGACCCATACCGATCCGGATCGGCCATGCTGCATCAGATCTCGGGTCAATTCTGCCGGGTTTTCGATATTCTTCGATCCCTGACAAGCAAGCAACCTGCCGTCGCTGGTGAACGTCATTGCACTTGGACATCCCAGGCCTTTGAGATCAACCAGGTTCACGAGAGTCCGATCTTCCGTTTTACCGGTCAACAGTTTTCCGTCTTCGAATCCAATGGCAATGCTTTTATCGGGGCCACTGGCCATGCAGGCGATATCTGCACCGAACTCGATAATCAATTGAGGTTCCGTTGGCACGTCTACATTCAGTTTGAACAATTGATTCATCGATGAGAACCACAGTTCCCCATTGATGGCGATCGCGTTATCGGGGCATTGGATTCCGCCCAGAATGACCTCGGATTCATCCAGAAGATTATTGGGACGCAGGGCACCATCCAGAGGCGGCACAACGATCGCCTTGGTTCGGATGCGCTCGATACAGCGATCAATGAATTCGTCAATGATCAATCTGATCTACCCCAATATGATGCGTTACTGGTCCAGTTCGGATCTGCCTCCGGCAGTTTGAGTTTGCCGATTCGGTTATTCAGGATTCCACCGACAAACAGATACCCCTTGTGCTCCCGCATTGATGTGACCATGGGATGATGCTTGCCGCCCAAATCACCCAGAGCTTCGAGGATGTTTCCCTTTTCATCAAACTTGATGACCCCTCCGGTGTTGATATTCGGAAACAGCCAGTCGTCCTGGGGCAGTTTTCGCGTCATGCGTCTCCTGGTCCCAGGCCTTTTCAGCATCAGGTCATAGGTAGGTGTACGCATTCCGAGCCATGCCATCCAGTAACAACCATCTGATGCGCGGTTGATATTATCGGGATACCCGGGCATATCCCGGATCACGGTTTCGAGCTGACCTGCACGGTCACCTCGATACCAGTATCGATTGACCCGGCATTCCCATGATTCAGCGAAGAAAAATGATTCTCCATCATGTGCCATACAGACCCCATTCGGATAATTGAGTCGTCGCAGTAGCGTTCGGGTTTTTCCGGTTTTTGGGTCGTAAACCAGTACCCGGCCGGTTGGGCGGTTTTCGACACTGTCAATGGCCCATTCATGCGCATCATAGCGGGTGGTTGAATCCGTAAAATAAATTTTTCCATCCGAACCAATATCCAGATCGTTGGGGTCTCGTAATCGGGCATCATCAATAATCGAAAGATAGGATCGATTGGTTTCGGCACTCAGTCTTTCGACCTGCCGGTCCGGCGTGACCGAATACAGTCCCATTGCACCAACGCAAATCATCAGGGTTTGATCCCGGTCAAAGGCGAGACCGAGTGGAAATCCTCCAATATGGACAAAAACCTCCCATTTCTTATAGTCCGGTGCAAGGAAACGCACAATGTCGCCATGTCTCGAACCGCAGTACAGGTGGTCCTCATGATCCAGAATAACGTCCTCCGGGCCTTCAACTTCACCCGCTCCAATCAGTTCGGTTTCCGATAATCGCGAGTTCAGCGCATAGACAGTCTGGTCCTCGGGAAGTGCCGATACTGGCTCATTCATGGACGTATAGACGGGTGCAACATACACCTTATCCAGCACCTTGTGGCGATTTCTAAGCCACCGGATATCCAGAATCACGGCAAGTGTCAGCATGATTCCAAGCACCATCTGATTGGTGCCGCTGTGATAGCCCATCCGAATCAGGCTGTTATTGATGGTCAAGACGATCAAGCCACCCAGAACCCCTTTGGCAATGGAGCCCCGCCCTCCACCCAGACTGATGCCGCCAACCACACAAGCAGTAAGTACCAGGATTTCCAGCCCAATTCCAGTACCCGGACCAGTTCCGTTCAACCTCGCACCGAACAGAAAACCCGCAATGCCGCAACAGGCACCGGAAATGACATAAGTTGAACAAACGACCTTTTTCACGTCGATCCCGGTATTGAATGCGGAACGGCGTGAACCACCAATCGCACTGATATGCCAGCCTCGACGAGAGCGGCTGATGAATACATGGGCAATCACGAGAACCACGGCAGCAAAGATAAAGCTTACCGGAATCAAGCCAACCGACCCATCACCGATAAAATCCCAAAGTGCAGAATCAACCCACGAGAGCTGGATCGGGGTTCCAAGATAATCCAGTGCAATATCGTAGATTGCCCGACCGATGACGAAAGTAATGAGAGTAGTCAGGAAGGCCCGAAGCTTGAGGTAGCCAATCAAGTATCCGTTGAATGCGCCAAAAAAAGCACCAACCAGAACCGAAATCAACAATGCGACTGGAACGGGCCATTCCAGAAGATTAACTACGGCAACCGCAATTAATGCACAAATTGCATAGATTGAACCAACGCTTAAATCAATGCCGCCGGCAATCATCACGATTGAGACGCCACATACGATAATCAGAAACTCCCCCATTTGCCGACCGGCATCACTTAAACTCTGCGGCGACAGAAATCCCGGGATCAGGTTTGCCAATATCACGACAGTGATCGCAAACACCGTGATCGGAACGATATTGTCCGCCCATCGCTTGGTCAAAACTTCACCCAGAAGGTGATCCGGGATAAAGTTGTAGCGGAACTTGCTCAGATTAAGTTTTGAGCGCATTCTCTATCGTGATGTCCTGTGGCAGTACAAGTGGAAGGAATTGAATCATGGACAGGCTGATAAGGCCCATGTTGAATATACATCCTTCATCAATCCCATCCATAGTTCAACGGGATTGAACAATCCAGTGAATCAGCGCCAGGTTTCGAAATGAAACCGGGCGCTGATCGAATGGAATTAGCGAATATCCGCCGCGTTTTTCTCAAGACTCCAGCAGAAGCCCGGATAAATATCATCCTTGGTGGTCACGACTTCGTGTGTGTAGAGAAAAAGCTGCATGGTTCCGGCGGGCATGCCACTTTGCAACAGGGTTTTGATGGTGGCATTGATTGCTTGTGACTGTTTTGGGATTTCAGTTGAGACAATTGCATCGATTGTGCCCTCGTTCAGCATCTTGCAGGCAACTTCTTCACCGCCACCAGTCGTGATCAGTCTGACCTGACCGGTTTTTCCAGCAGCCCGAATAGCTGCAGCAGTTCCGGTTGCGGTACCATCCCAAAAGTCAATAATGGCACAAAGATCCGGATGCTGTTGCAACATGGTTGTAGTCACTTCCTGGGCTTTGGTTGCATCCCATCCGGAATAGGGTTTTGAAACGACCTCTACGGAATCATTGGCATCGATGATATTCATGATTCCATTGTATTGGTCGATGCTTGATGCATTAACCTGTTCACCCTGAATCAATCCGATTTTACCGGAAGTTCCCTCACCGCAAAAACGCAGGGCTGCCGTTGCTTCAAGTTCACCAAGTTTTTCCCAGTTACTGCCGATAAAGGCATCGGTATTGAATGCACTTCGGTTATCAATCTGTATAACATAAATTCCGGCTTCCTGGGCCCGCTTGAACAGCTTGACATAAGAGCGAAGATCCGGGTTATGCACAATAATCACGTCTGGCTTACTCGCGATAACGTCAGTCAGGGCTTGTGATCCGGCCTCGACACTCCAGTTGGGGTCACGAGTCTCAAAAATCCCGCCCCAGTAACTTACTTCTCTGCCTATGTAGTGAGCCCATCCCTGTGCAAGGTCAAAACCCATTGCCATGGGCATCAGGACTACCCGCTTGCCTTCCAGTGCCTGCCTGGATATTTCAGGTCCGGGATCTTCCTGTGCGAAAACCGTCAGACTGCTTACAAGCATCATCGAAGCTGCGACAATCTTGGTGAGGTGTTTTGTTAGGATTTTCATAATGTTCTCCATATTGGTTAAGTTAAATTCATCATCAGTAAGGGGGTGTGCTAGATGTCACCCTGCTTTTCGGTCTGCTCATTACGCTGATTGAAGATGGTATCGGCAATGACCACCACAAGCAAGATCAGGGCCTTGATCAGATTCTGATGCGTCTGCTCCAGATCCATGATCGTCATGCCATTCACCAGAATGCCGATTAGCAGAGCACCAAATACAACATTCGACACCCCGCCTTTACCACCGCTTAATCCAATTCCTCCTAAGACAACGATCAGGATCACGTCATAAAGGAGCGTTGAATTAACAATTCTCGTATTCAGACTGAGTATGGTGCCGGCGACGATTGCGCCTGCAATCGCAGCGAACAGCGCAGATAGGACATACTGTAAGACGATCATGGGTCTAACCGGAATACCGATATTTCTGGCTGCTGCATGGTTATCGCCAATGTAATACGTGTACTGTCCATATTTTGTTTTTTTCAAAAACAGCCAGGCAGCGATACAAACTGCCGCAAAGACATAGACCTCGATCGGTATGCCAAGCGGCTTGAGCGTTCCGAGATCGAGAAATTCAGAATATTCATCAGGTATATAGGCTACATCCGCTCCCATGATCTGGGAACGTCCATAGCCGTATACAAACAGTCCCATGGCAAGAGTTGCAAATATTGGCGGAATTTCTCCATATGCGATCAGTACGCCATTGGCAATGCCGATCAACAGGACAAAGCCAAGGGCAATCAGGAAGCTGCTTGCCAGAGGCGTTCCCGCATTTAGCATTTCAATGAAAAATGCCGCAGATATGGCTAGTATCGAGATGACCGATAAATCAATGCCTCGTCCGATGATAACGATACCCATACCGACACCAAGAATCCCTAGAATCGCGATATTGCGGATGAGGCCAATCAGGTTTGAGGTCGAAAAGAAACCGCCAAGAGAAAGGGAGAAGATAACGAATAATACTATGGAGACCGCAATAACGGTTTTTTCCTGGGTGAATTCGATTCGAGAGATCATGGTCAAATATTGTTCTTCAAGCACTTGTTCTGAAAAGTGATGGCGGGGTACACGCGTTCCTTCATCGGTCATGCATCACTCTTGAAAAATGACTGGTCGAATCATTCAACTTTCTTTTCGGTTTCTTGGGTCCCTG
>JAPYNK010000013.1 GCA_028285825.1 Arenicellales bacterium
ATCATTCAAAACGGCCTGAACAGACAGCAGGGGTGGCAAAGACAATGGCGTGATCCTGAACCTCGAGAGAAATACGATGTGGTGATTGTGGGAGCTGGCCTACATGGATTGGCTACAGCCTATTATCTGGCAAAAAATCATTATGTCCGAAATGTTGCGGTGCTTGAGAAGGGGTGGCTAGGCGGTGGCAATGCAGGGCGAAATACGACCATCATCCGTTCCAATTACATGATGCCGGGAAATCGACAGTTCTATGAGCACTCCCTGAAACTTTGGGAAGGACTGAGTCATGAGTTGAACTACAACGTCATGTTCTCGCAGCGCCATCATGTGACCCTGCTGCATTCTCCGGCAGCCCGTGACAGCGTGGCGCGGCGTTACAACACGATGAAGTTAACCGACTCCGATGCAGAGCTTTGGGATTTGCCAACCCTCAAAATGGAAATTCCCCATCTCAATTATGAGAATGCCAGATTTCCGATCATTGGCGCGGCGGTTCAACGGCGCGCTGGCAACGCAAGACATGATGCAGTGGCTTGGGGGTATGCCCGTGGTGCCGATGCATTTGGCGTGGATATCATTCAGAACTGCGAAGTGACCGGGGTGGTTCGTGAAAACGGAAAGTTGACCGGCTTGAAAACCACCCGCGGTGAGATTGGTGCCGGCAAGGCCGGTTTTGCAGTTGCCGGAAATACTTCGCGTCTCTGGCAAATGGCGGGCCTTGGAAAACTGCCGATTGAAACACACAAGCTTCAGGCCTTTGTCTCCGAGCCGGTCAAGCCCCTGCTTGATCATGTGGTGGTTTTCGGAGTTGGGGGTGCGCATTTCTACATATCCCAATCCGACAAGGGGGGGATGGTGTTTGGCGGTGACCTGGACTGGTACAAGTCCTACGCGCAACGCGGGAACCTGCCGGTTGTGCAGGATGTCTGTGAGTGTGCAACATCAATTCTGCCATGCCTGGGGCGTGTTCGCTTGCTAAGGCACTGGTCTGGCATGATGGACATGTCGATGGACGGCTCCCCGTTCATTTGCAAAACGTCCGTCGAAAATCTCTATCTCAATGCAGGCTGGAATTATGGTGGATTCAAGGCAAGCCCGGCATCGGGCTGGTATTTTGCAGATCTGATTGCCAATGACCGTGCACATAAAGCTGTCTCGCATTTCACCCTTGATCGCTTTCGCAAAGGGGTGAATATTGATGAGCGCGGTGCTGGTCCTGACCCAAAGCTTCATGGATAGTTCATGCTGAGAATTCGTTGTCCATTTTGTGGTCTCAGGGATTACTCGGAATTTTCTTACGGGAGTGATGCTTCAGTCGTGTATCCCAATCTGGATGCGGGAGAAGACGAGTGGCATGAAGCGGTGTTCATGAGAGAGAATGTCCGTGGACTGCAATCGGAAACATGGCATCATGTGAACGGTTGTCGCATGTGGCTGATTGTTGAGCGGGACACCTTGACACATGAAATCGTCAGTGTTCGACCGGCTCATCCAGAATGGGCCAAAGCCATTGCTTCGGAAGCAAGCCTCAAGGAGGAAACATGAAAAGCCGCAGGCTTGAGCGGGGCGGACGCATTGACAGGACGAAATCCATTGGATTTGCCTGGGACCGAAAAAGCCTGACCGGATATCAGGGCGATACTCTTGCATCGGCCTTGATGGCCTCCGGGCAAGAGATTCTGGGCCGCAGTTTCAAGTATCACCGACCACGCGGCATCATGTCGGCCGGGGTCGAGGAATCCGGGGCAATGGTCACGATTGGCAAGGATTCACGAACCGAGCCCAACACCAAGGCAACCACTCAGGAACTGTTTGAGGGATTGGAGGCGTTTGGTCAGAATGCGTGGCCGAATGTCCGCTACGACTTCGGAGCGGTCAACTCGTGGCTTTCCAGATTCTTTGCGGCAGGATTCTATTACAAGACTTTCATGGGTCCCAAGGCCCTGTCTGGGCGAGGTACCGGTTTCTGGATGCTTTGTGAAAAGCTGATACGGCAGGCAGCCGGAATGGGAACGGCATCGCGTGATCCTGATCCGGATTGCTATGACCATGCCCATGCCCATTGTGACTTGCTGGTTGTCGGAAGTGGTCCTGCCGGTTTGTCTGCGGCCGCTGTTGCAGCCCGGGCCGGCCTTGATGTACTGTTGGTTGAACAGGACTTTGAGCTTGGTGGCGATCTCCTCAATCAACCGCTATCCGCGGAAGATCAACGCAACAAACTGATCGCTGATGCCCGGAGTCATGGGGTAAGAATCATGACCAGAACCACCGTTTTTGGGCTATATGACCATGGCGCAGCCGGACTGGTAGAACGAGTCAGTGATCATCTGCCGGGCATCAATCAAAATCTGCCGAGACAGCGTTTCTGGATTGTCAGGTCGCGTTATGTCATTTTGGCAACTGGGGCAATTGAAAGGCAGATTGCCTTCGGGAACAACGATCGCCCCGGAGTGATGACTGCGTCGGCTGGACGTGCCTATCTCAACCGTTTCGGAATTCTCCCCGGTCAGCGGATCGTGATTGCGGCCAATAATGACTCGGCTTATCAAACGGCAACCGAGCTTGAAGATGCGGGGGCGATTGTGAGTCTTATCGATGCTCGCGACAATGTTCGCTCAGAATTAATCGGGCAGCTCGGAGGCAGCAATATAAGCTTGCGCATTCGTGCTGCGCCTCTCAGCGTCAAGGGCATGCGGCGGATCAAGGCT
>JAPYNK010000130.1 GCA_028285825.1 Arenicellales bacterium
TAATCACATCATGTGAGTAACCGGCAATCGCCCGGATGACCTTGACTGCGTAGTAGTCCTTCTCTACGAACGATGCGTCAACACCAAGCTCAGCCGCGACATCGTTGATCAATTCACTGTCGAGCAGCACGTTCCAGCACAATGTAATTGTCATTGAAGCCGATCCTGCGGGAAACATGCTTTCCCCTGATGGCAATTACGCGTCCTGTCGGAACCTGCGTCGTATTGCCAGAGTTGTATTCCCGTTCGGCACGTGAGGGGACAACCTGCACCCCCAGCTTGGCCAGCCCTTCCCTTGCCAGAACCGGCAAGGGAAGGGCTGGAATGGTTTTCCCGGTCACTGAGGATTGCCTGGTCTTTGCATACAGGCCTCGGGCAATTCGAACCAGCGATTGCTCGGCGACCAGTTTTCTCAGGACACGGCCTGTCTGATCACGGTCTGACAAGTCCAGAAAGTCCATGGGCGTGAACACCAGGCCCCTGCTGCGACTCAATCTGTACCTGATCCTGCTTTCCAGGGTGTTAAGAGCCATGATTCTGATTCTGCAAGTAAACGATCTTCATGAAGTGCAAATATACGACACTAGTGAAACTTCTCTAGAGTAGGAGAACAATAATTATGGAATATATAACTATCTGTATTCTTGTGTAATTATGGCATGATATATGAATTTTCATGAAAATTCCAGCATATCGCGAGAAAAAGCGGTGTTGTCCAGCATGAAATGAGGCTGAACCACAGGCCTCACGATTTGCCGGAGGCTGCTCCACCATCGGAAGTCCATGACTGAAATGCCGGCACAGGCGGCTGAAGGTTATCCCTGCATTCCAGTTACCGTCTCCACCTCCACCGATATGAAACATATGTGGTGAACCGCCCGATGCCGGACCTGGATATCAATCTCGGCATCAGGCAGGGATAACCACCGCACCTTCAATCCCATCTGCAGGTACGGGAACTGCACTGCGGCAGCAGCCATAGGGGTGCTTTGACCTTTCGGGTATTTACCCGCATCCAGTCCAGAGCTGCCCCGAATCCCCGTGTCGGTCCGGTATTGTCAATGAGGTCGACGACGGTCTCGAAGGTGTGTAACGGATGGCCCCGCCAGTCGGTCGTGATATGGTAAAACGGTACTTGATCTGCTTCCACTGCCGGTGCCCGTTGCGTATGACTTGGCATGCCAGATCCACCACATCAGAGACCAGGGCGTCGCCCCATACCCGATGGCACGCGATTCCGAAGCTGCCTAGATGCGCCCCAGGAGGCTCATGAAGGAAGGTCCAGACCGCTGCGAGATTCCCGACAATCACCGCTTCAGGTTCGGGATCGCGTTTCATCCGGCACTAAACCACAACCCCGGACAGATGGCGGGTTAATTTGTATCAGGTTCCTTACGCAAGCTGGGAATCAAGGCCGAGTCGAGCCCTGTAACGATCCTGCCGAATAAATGGTAAGCTTCAATTCTCCATCGGCCATTTCATAAACGGGTCTTATGCCACTTAGGCTCTCACTTTCACGGAAGATGATACCTACACCCTCACCCCGCCGTTCCAGAAAATATCTTCGGCTCACAGTTTGTCCAATCCTGCCACTCAGCGATAACTCGGAAAGCAGGCGGGACAGCAATTCATTGCGTGTAAACTGGTTGTCAATCAGGCTTTCAACCGTCAGCGTGTTTGCAAGGACTCCCGGAGAATGGATCTCGAGTCGGTCAGCAAACATGAACAGGCGAATTTTGGAACCGTGTATGGAATAATCCCTGTGGACGACGGCATTTACCAATGCTTCGAACACTGCTCTCATACTGTATTGCGGCCTTTCTTCCCTGCCAACGTCTTTTCTCCCTGAAAGCCGGTTGTACTGGCCAACAAAGTTATAGGCACCGGTGATTTGCTCGTCTAATGGTCCACGACAATCTTTTGCGTCAATCTGATAATTAGCATCCCTGACTTCGCCCCTGTAGAAAACCGCCTGAATGTAGCTGTTGTGAATATACCGGTCAGGTGCAGGATTGCACATCAAAATCCCAGCGACTGTTGCGTGGAGACTGCCATTATGGGATACCAGCAGGCGACGCTGGCTGAGTGGTGATTGACTGTCATGGGCAACGAATCGCAGGTACAGGTCCTTTTGCAGGATATCCTGACTGGTATTTGGGACCGCCTGTTCGTCGAAAGAAATAATGCGCACCTGTGAACGGCTTTGACCTACCCGCAGCAGATGCTCAGTGCTCATTTCCCTTTTGCTGTTTCCATGCCGGTAGAAATAGCCATTACTGCTTTTGTGGAGCCAGAGACTTCTCTCAATCTGCACATAAACCAAATGCCTTTCATCACCTGACTCATCCGTCACCAGAGCACTGCCGACATAAAAATCCACGAGAGGAGGGGCAATGGAATCGTGGCAGATTTCACTGATATAACTGATCAGGGCATCGATATTTGACGGGACAATGCCGATAATTTGCCGTGTATTGTCCGCAACGCCGAAAACAACGGTGCCACCGGATTGATTTGCAAAAGCCGCCAATTCGTCCGAAAGGCTTTCACGGCGTGGCTCCATGACTTTCATGTTGCTGATGCGGGCCTCCTTGAATTCAACTCCTGAATCTTCACCAGCGTGAACCATTTCCATAACCTGTGATGCGGTAAGCATGATTAGCTCTCCAGGTGAATACGCCTGTAACGCTGCTCAAAAGCCTTTTTGCCGCCTTCCATCGTATCGCAAATGCGCTTCCTGATGGCTTCGGACTGTAGACTGTCGGAATTCAGGTGCGACTGTCCGGCCGCCACCTCCAGACAGTGTACCATTTCGGAATCGCCGTTGACCACAATGTTGGCGTTGTGGGTAACCACGATAATCTGGCGCCTTGTCTTGGTGGATTTGATCGCCTGTACGATCAGGCTGTAAATCAGGTTATTATCCAGATCGTCCTCCGGCTGATCAAGCAACAGGGGTTCGTCCCCATAAGCCAGGATAAATGCCAGTAGTGCAGCGGATTTCTGTCCCGGAGAACCCTGACGTAATTTTTTCCTTTCGGACCCGTAGGTGATCTGCAGTGCATCTTCGGGGAACCATAATCGAACCTCTATCATCGACTCGTTTGGCAGGTTCTTCAAATGGGTCTTGAAGCGTGCGTCGTGGGCAGTCCCCCTGTCCTGTCGAATATCCAGTATTCGTCGCTTTACCTGCCTCCATCCACCTTCGTCATAAATGGCTTTCAGTTCATCGATATCCCTTTGAAAGCGATCTCCTGCCTGCAGTATTTTCCTTATTGTCTTCTCGGCACTCACCCAGGGTTCTCCAAAAGAATCAATGGTTATCCTGACTGAGCTGTTACCTTCCAGCACCTTCTCAAGAAAGCGCCTTCGGCGATCAGTGAATTCAGTCCGGTGGCGTTCAGCCTCTTCAACTTTCGCCTGATATTGTTTTGATAATCTGTCACGCTGTCGTCGATAATCTTCAATTAGCCGAAGCTCTTCCTCTGCCCATGAGTGCTTCTGCAGCAACTCGGGATAGACTTGTGGGTCAATGCCCTGCTTCTCCAGCCGAGCATGCAACCGTTGGTAATGCTGCAGGTCCTGATTGAGTGCCTTCATCCATTCCTGCTTACCCTTCTCGGTCTTCCAGTGTCGCAGGTTTTCTTCCTGCATTTCGACGATATCGAGAATTTGCCTGACATGCCGCTGCCACTGAATCTGTCCATCTTGCAATGCAGTCAGTATCTCGGGGTGCTGATCAAAAAGATTGGCATCAATGGCTGCCATATCGATTCCGTCAAATTCCCTGCGCAATGCGTCCAGCAGTGCCTGCCAGTGCTGTTCCACATAGTCAATCTCACGTAACTGCTGCTGCCGCAATCGATACTTGCGCAGCAAGTTTCGATGACCCGACTGTTCCACCTGTTTAATCTGCCTGCCAAAATCATTCAACTCCCCCTTCAATCGATTTTCTTCGGCGATTTTCTGAGCCAGTTCCGTGTTCTGGTGATGGAGCTGCTTGCATCTGTTGCTGCAATCCCGAAATGCACTCAGGTATTCCTTGTGCCCTACCTCGGGTGTCCGGTCAATAATTCCAAGCAGTCCCTGCGGATTGCTTGCCAGCTCGAAAATCTGCTTCTGGCTATAGATGGCAACCGGAAACAAGGAGGCGATTTCGCCTTTTTCCCGATACCATTCTCCTGTTTCCTCATCCAGCTCTTCCAGTGATGGAGTGTTCGAATTATCCGCCCAATTGAGACGATAGCGCGTATCTCCTTTGCGGTAGCAAAGCTGCAGATGGCTGTCTTTCGTCAATAATCCGTCTTCACCAGTGTCGAAATACTTTCGACAGTCCTTTTCGAGTCGATCAGGCAGCTGGCGTTCCTGTCTCAAGACCAAGCGCATAAATTCCAGCAAGGTCGATTTTCCACTGCCACGACTGCCAACGACGGTGTTCAGGAAAGGACTGAATTGAAAAGTCAAGGCATTCGGACGCCCCATATGCCTGGCATCCTTGACGTCAAAACTTTCAATCACATGTTCTGCATGCTGGTTTGGCTCTGCGTTCATGTCTCGATTGACCGAGGAAATTCCATCAATCAGGGCAAGGCGAAGCCCTTCAATGGAGGGAGTCCCCATCTTCACCCATGTAAACATGCCTGGAGGGGATGTGGCACAGCCATGAAAATCAGATCCTTGAACCTCGGTCCAGCAGGCTTTCTCGGAGGCATAGAGCTCGGGCTTGGAATAGTCCCTATCGCACAATTCCATCGCCTGGATATTGGAATTATTCAATATTTGCGAAAGTGAATTCCCCTGCATGGATTCGAAAAGCCCTTTTCTCCTGTCCACACGGGCGGGAATGGCAATGCCGTCATATTCTGCGATCAGGTCGATTACCTCGGCAAGTGACTTTGCTGTCACACCACCACTTGATCCTTTCGTTCCCTTGTAGCCGGCCGCGCCCAGCAGGGCGTTTATATCGCCTGTGGTTTTTGATGGATCAAGTATTGCAAGCATGTGTACATCGCCATTGGCCGAAATTTCCACTCCCGGAAACAGGTGTACCGGTCGATACCATGGTTTCTGATCAAGCTTTGTGAGTTTCTGTTTGAGTCTGTCAATCCACTTTCCGCTGTTGTGATCGGTGATCGCCACACAATCAATACCGCTTTCCATGAATCCGCGCAACCAGGCTTCGGGAGTCTTTTTCCTGTCCTTGAAATCCGTTGATGCAGGTGTATGTGTGTGAAAATCGAATTTCCACCATCTTGCACCGGGAAATTGCCTGTCACCCATACCGTCACTCTACTCTAGCGAGAACGCAAGCTGCAAAAAAATAGCCAATATTGTCAGTGGACTGTCTATCCTGTCAACGGAATTGCCGGCATTCGTCAGGACTCTGATACCTTGTTGTCCATATTGCTCCTAGGCGCATAGTCTATCCACTGGT
>JAPYNK010000131.1 GCA_028285825.1 Arenicellales bacterium
TAAAAGTGGCTAGAATTACTGTTAATGACTGTCTGGACAAGGTTGACAATCGCTTCCAGCTTGTCATGATCGCTGCCAAGCGAACCCGCGAGCTGATACTTGGCGCAGAACCCATGGTAGAACCCGAAGGCGACAAGCCTACCGTAATCGCGTTGCGGGAAATCGCCGAAGGCCTGGTCGATGCATCAATCCTCGAAAAGAAAAGCAACATGCTGGATGATTTTGATCTCAATGAAGAGCTGTTGGACGATGCGGACCTTGAAGGCATGGATGACACTGACGTAGAAGGCGCGATCCGACAGGCGATTCTCGAGGGCTCAGATGGCGACCAAGCTGGCAATAGCACAAAGGCTGAAGAAGAATCTAGGTGAATTGCTGGAATCCTCAACTTCCAGCGTACCCAGATCCGATTATGAATCACTTTTCGCAGGCCTGAACGACACCCTTGAGGAATATCTGGACCCGCAGTCCATCTCCGATATTTTCAAGGCAACCATCTTCGCTGCCACCGCTCACAAGGGGCAGAAGCGCAAGAGTGGGGAAGACTTCATCTACCATCCCATGGCAGTGGCCAGGATCCTTGGCGAAATGCGCATGGACAGCCGCACCATCATTGCGGCAATATTGCACGATGTTGTTGAAGACACCAGCACCACCCTCAAGCAGCTGGAGAAAAAATTCGGACGCCAGACCCTCGAGATCTATGCACCGGTCGCCTATCGACTCGGGATGTACGACCTGGCCCTGAAACTCGAGGACCTTGGATTTCAAAGACTCTATCCCTGGCGCTACAGGACCCTGAGTCGAGCGGTTCAGGCCGCATCCGGTGCGCGCAAGAAAATGGTACGCCGGGCCCGCAAGCAGATTGCCGATGCACTTTCCAGTGATGACGTTGAAGTCAGCATCATTGAGAAATCCCTCTACAACATCTACCGAACCATGGAAAAGGGCGGAATTGCGCTGGAGGACATCAAGGACATTTACTCGATTCGCATCATCACGCGCACCCGCCAGCAGTGCTATGAATCCATCGGTGTCGCCCATGAGGTCTTTCGTCCGCTACCGGGAAATTTCAAGGACTTTATCGCAATCCCCAAGACCAATGGCTATCAGTCCCTGCATACCATGATTGTCGGACCGAATGGCCAGGCAATCGAGATCCAGGTACAGACCCATGCCATGCATGTCGTTGCGAGATCCGGGGTGGCCGCACTCAACATGCCGGATGAAGCAGTTAACGATGAGGGCCAGCCCACCAAGCATCTGGCCCATGAGTGGGTGAGCAGCGTGGTCGAGTCGCATGAACTTTCGAGCTCTTCCGGCGAGTTCATGGAGCACCTGAAAACCGCCTTGTTTCCAGATGAGGTTTACGTGTTCACCCCAAAAGGCGATATCAAGCGCTTGCCGGTTGGTGCGACAGCACTGGATTTCGCGTATTCGGTGCACACGGACATTGGCAACGAAAGCATCGGTGCCATCGTCAATGACCAGCCCGTTCCCCTGCATGAAGTTCTGAACAACGGCGACCGCATCGAGATCAAGACCCGCAAGCCGGCAAATCCGAACATTACCTGGCTGGATTTCGTAACCACATCCCGGGCCAAAACCGCAATCCGCCATCATTTCAGCATCCAGAGAAAACGCCAGGCCCAGCAATTTGGCAAGAAGTTACTGTTCACTGCCCTCAGCAATCTGGGACACAAGCGGCGCCGCATCTCCGAGTCGGAAAAAAACCTTCTGTTGGAAAAACTCGAAATCGACAGCTGGAATCAGCTGCTCTCCGACATTGGATCCGGGGCACGACTTCCTCTGCTGGTTGCTCGTCAATTACTCAACCTTTCTGCCGACGAGGTCGAATCCCTGAGTGGTGCGACCACGGAAAACCTGACCATCGAGGGCACGGAAAACCTGGTCGTGACCCATGCAAGGTGCTGTCATCCCGTGCCGGGTGATAAAATCCATGGCATATATTCCACCGGAAAAGGGCTGGTTGTCCATCGCAACCAGTGTTCGCGTTCCGATGCGCGATCGCAGCCACTTGAACATTGTGTACACCTGAACTGGTCAAGGAATGTCGTCGGATCCTACGAGGCCAGCTTGATTGCCGAGATTGCCGACGAACCCGGAATGCTCTGGAGGATTGCCGGGATTATTGCCAGTCACGATTCCAACATCAACGGCATTACCATGAACTCCGAATCTTCCGGCACGGCACGGCTGTCAATCTTGCTACTGGTCCTTGACAGCCAGCACCTCGCAAAGATCATGCACGATCTGGAGTCCGAGTCAACGGTATACAAGGTATACCGGCCATGAAGCGGGTGCTGTTCGTTTGTCTGGGCAACATCTGCCGCTCTCCGAGTGCCGAGGGCTTTTTTCGCAAGATTGTCAAGGAAAAAGGGTTTGAAGAGACGATTGAAATTGACTCGGCCGGGACCGGCAACTGGCACACCGGCCATCCTCCCGATCATCGCGCACAAGCGGTAGCGAGTCGTCGCGGGGTTGACCTGTCCGACTTGAGGGCACGGCAGGTGAGTAGCCGGGACATGGACTACCATGACCTGATCATTGTCATGGACCGACGAAACTACTCGGATATCAGTGCAATGGCACAATCCGGATATCAGCACAAGATACACTACCTGCTGGAATACAGCGAGCAATACGAAGAGCTTGAGATACCCGACCCCTACTACGGAGGCGTTCATGGATTTGATGTGGTGATGGACATGATTGAAGAATCCTGCGAAAGACTGCTTGATTCGATCGTCAGGCCATGAACTGCGATTCAAATATCGAGATCAGCATCTCGGGCCAGACCCTGACGGCCCATCACGGTGGTACCGTACGAGTATATCCGGTCTCAACGGCAAAGAACGGGGCCGGGCAGCTCATGGACAGTTACTGTACTCCTCTCGGCAGGCACATCATCCGGGCCAAGGTTGGCGATGGAATGCCGGTCAATGCCATATTCCGCGGGCGCAGGCCGACCGGGGAAATCTATCGACTTGACATGCGCAGGGCGCAGCCCCGGCAGGACTGGATACTGACGCGTATTCTCTGGCTAAGCGGCCTTGAGACGGGTTATAACCGACTGGGCAAAGTCGATACCATGCGACGCTACATCTATATTCACGGCTGTCCGGATGACGTCGAGCTCGGCCAACCCGGCTCCCGTGGCTGCATTCGAATGAGCAACACCGATGTGCTTGAGCTGTTTGACTCCACACCCGTTGGCACACCGGTACTGATTCGTGCCTGATCTGCCGCTTGGGCCCTTGATTGCGGATATCGCTGGCGAAACTCTAACTTCACAGGATATCGCCCTGCTCGAATGCTCCGCAATGGGCGGCGTTATCCTGTTCTCGAGAAACTACAGCTGCCCGCGACAACTGACAGAACTGACTGGGGAAATTCGGGCCTTGAGATCCCCACCGCTGCTAATTTGCGTTGATCAGGAGGGGGGTCGCGTACAGCGTTTTCAGGATGGCTTTTTTCGCCTCCCTGCAGCCGGGGAGATCGGACTCAAGTACGAGCAGGATATGCAGCAGGGGATGCAGCTCGCCAGAAATCTTGGCATGGTCATGGCTGGAGAGCTCGTACTGATGGGAGTGGATTTCAGTTTTGCGCCGGTACTGGATTGCGCTCATCCGGAGAGTCGGGTGATCGGCGACCGCAGCTTCAGCGCCAATCCGAATGCGGTCGCGTCCCTGGCGGGTGAATTCATTACCGGAATGCATCTTGCAGGCATGGCAGCGACTGGCAAGCACTACCCCGGCCATGGCGGCGTCAAGGCGGATTCACATGAGGTGCAGCCTGTGGATAGCCGTGATTTGCCCGCACTGCTTGCCAGGGATCTTGTGCCATTTCGGAGGCTGGCCGGACGTTTGGGAGGCATCATGACAGCTCATGTCCAGTTTCCCCGAGTCGACACGGCCCTCCCGAGTTATTCGTCCTATTGGCTAGGTACGGTATTGCAGCAGCGTTTGGGATTCAGGGGCGTTGTGTTCAGTGATGATCTGACAATGGGCGGTGCAGAGCAAGGCGGCGAACCTGTTGAGCGTGCCAATTCGGCATTGCAAGCCGGATGCGACATGATTCTTGTGTGCAATAATCGTGCAGCCGCGCTCGAAATTGCCGAACAGCTTGGAGAGGACCATACTCCGGACCGGACAAAAATCAACAATCTCTATGCTGCAAGGCAAATGTCCACTCTCGACCTGACCCTGATCAGGGCAAGCCTCGCCGGCTATAGTCAGTGGTCTGTCAGAAAACCCGAACACTGCCACCAGGCATTGATATGAATATCCGCAGTTATTCATTCGGGCCATGCAGGTTTGCCGGAACGGAGTCCAGCAGGCGGTTTCCGGACCGGATCCGGAAAATCGGCCGTGCTTCCATGTGCAGATCCCCCTTCCGAACAGTCTCTTTTCCCACAGATCATGCCCTGTTAAAGTTCAGCTGTTTACCGAGCCCTTATTTCCCCGGTTCGCCCACACTTTTCGTGCCTGGAATATTTGGCATCCTCCCAGTGACCGTGCATTTCTGCAGTTCCCTTGCGCGATTCGCGAACCGCATTAAATTTCAATACAGAACAGGTTTTTTTGATATACTCTTGTTTTAGAGGAAAAGTCGGACATTTACTATTCATTTATGGGAATAACCCACTAATCATGGCAACTAAATCTTCAGCAAAGTCGAACTCGTCGTCTGATCCTGTACTTGTGACCGGAGCGGCCGGACATCTGGGGGCCAACCTTGTCCATCGCCTTCTCGACGATGGCGTAAAGGTCAGAGTGCTGGTTCGGGCAGAGAGCAAGAATGAAGCCATTCAGGATCTTGACGTCGAGCGGTTTTACGGTGACCTCCGTCAGAAGGAAAGCCTGAGATCCGCTCTGGAAGGCTGTCGGGGGGTCTATCATGTTGCCGCAAGAATTGCCACGATTGATGGCAACAAGCAGTTCCGGCGAGAAATCTACGAGTGCAATGTGGTTGGTACTCGCAACCTGCTTGAAGCCACCCGGGAATGCGAGGCAGGCCGCGTGGTCGTGACCGGCTCATTCAGTGCCGTGGGCTACGATTTGGACAATCCTTCCTTGCCGAGCGACGAAACCATGCAGTTTTATCCGCTGGAACGTACCATGCCCTACGAACGCTCCAAGGCTTTTGTCGAACACGAGTGCTGGCGGGCGGCAGCCAAGGGTCAGGATGTGGTCGTTGCCACCTGCTGCGCACTGATGGGAAGCTGGGACTATTCTCCATCCAGGCTGGGGCGCACGCTGGTTGACTATGCCAATGGAAAACTTCGGGCGTATGTTGACGGGGGCTTTGAATTCGTTGCTGCACGGGATATCGTACAAGGGCACATCCTGTGCATGAACAAGGGCCGTTCAGGAGAAAAATACATCTTCAGCACCGAATACAAGACCATCTCGGAAATTCTGGATATTTTCGAAGAAGTGACCGGCATACCGCGCCCTGCAAAACGGGTACCGGCTGGGCTGATGCAGGCATTCGCTGAAATCGCCAGCTTTTACCTGAGCACCTTCCACCCTTCTTTCCCGCAGCGGTTTACCCCGGGAGCCATTCGTCTGCTTCAGTTATGCCGTCATGCCAACACCCAGAAAGCCCAGCAGGAACTTGGATTTAAGCCAACCACCATACGACAGGCCGTTAAAGATGCCTATGCATTTCACTATAATCACCGCAAGGTAATTACCAATCCGGAGGCAAAGCCTCCCGAACAAGAGGACTTGCCGACTGAAAAATAGCCTGTAGTCTCAATATTATGAAATAGAGAGGTAACTTAGAATGAATTTGCAAGCAACTGCCGAAGCACCCCCCGGTTTTTACGAGTCAACCAACCTGCGCCAAAAAGTGCGTGCAACGGGTTTGGATCCGAATTACTGGTATGCCGTTGAAGAAGTCCGGAACATGAAGCCGGGATCGGTCACCGAGGTTGTTTTCTGGAAACAATCCATTGCCCTGTATCGAACCAAGGAGGGCGACTTCAACGCACTGGAGAACCGTTGTGCACATCGCCAGATCAAGCTCTCGCTGGGCGATGTCGATGGATGCACGCTGGTTTGCCCCTACCATGGCTGGTCATACGACAATGCCGGACGCCGGGCCGACAATCGCAAGGAGGGGGATAACCCCGAGAAAATACGACCATCGATTACCAGTTATCCGGTTAAGGTTCGATATGGGCTGGTCTGGCTGTTTCCCGGTGATCCGGAGCGAGCTGCCGAGCAGGAAATTCCCGATATCCCTGAACTGGAAGGGAAAGACCGGTGGGCTTGTGCATCGCTCAACTTCACGTGGTCTGCCCATCACTCAATGGTGATTGACAATGTGAGTGATTTTACGCACGCACATCTGCACCGGAAATACCGTCCCTTTGAAGGTGCAACACTGACCAAATTCGAGACGGTCGGTGACGATGTCCACCTTTCCTACGATACCCATGTTGGCCGCGGCCGCATTTCAGGACTGTTTGTCGATCACAAGAAACTGAATACCAATCAGATGGATCTTTGCTACAAGTATCCGTATCAATGGTCAAATACCGATAATGCGATCAAGCACTGGCTGTTCGTATTGCCGATAGATGAACGAACTAGCCGGGTGTTCTTCCTGTTTTACTTCAAATCACTGAAACTCCCCTACCTGCCGATACGCATACCTCGCGTGTTGATGGATGTGGTCATGCGGATTTCCCATCGCTGGCTGATTGCACCGCTTCTGGATCAGGACCGCTATGCAATCGAAGCCGAGCAGGAAGGCTACGAGAATTTCTGGGATGCGCGGCCCGTCGAGTTCAATCCTGTGGTCAAGGCTTTTCAGGAAGTGACGGTTCGCAAGTGGCAGGAGTTTCTGGAAAACAAAGAAGCAGGAGGACAGTCTCCAAGCCACTCTACGGGATAGTCGGCCTTGTCCGGATTTTCACTTTCAGGTTCGGCCATGCTCGAGGCAGCTGTCTTGCTGCTCGGTTTCTGCGGGCTATTGTTCGTGGGTTCCATCGTCGTACCGGGGAAGAAGATCGAGGCTACCCGTACGGATGGCACGACCTTTGCCTACAAGCTGAATGGACTCAGCCTGCTTTTGCTGACGACTGCCGTGATGATTGTGGGGCACTTTTTCGGATGGTTTTCACTATCGGTGCTGGTCACGCATTTCCTGGAACTCTTCATTGTCACCAATATATTTGCCTTTGCAGTATCCGGGTGGCTGTATCTCCAGGGCAGAAAATCGCAAGCCGAAGCCACGGGTTTCCTGAGCGGGTACTACTACGGTGTCACACTCAATCCGACACTTTGCGGGGTGGATCTGAAACTCTACAGCTACCGACCGTCGCTGATTGGCCTGGCCCTGTTCAATGCCTCGTTCGGGGTATTGCAGTATGAGACTTACGGGACGCTGACTCTGGCCATGATCCTCTATCAGGGCTTTACCTTCCTGTATGTGCTGAACTACTTCCATTTCGAAGACGGGATGATTTTTACCTGGGATATTGTCAGCGAAAAATTTGGCTGGATGCTGGTCTGGGGTGACTTTGTACTGGTGCCGTTCTTCTACTGCATTTGTGGCTGGTACCTGGTGCATGCGCCCGATCTGCTTTCACCGCTGGGTGCTGCATTGCTGGTAATGCTGTATGTCCTCGGATTCTGGATGTTCCGCGGAACCAACAACCAAAAGCACCGTTTCAAGTCCGATCCCAATGTCATGATCTGGGGACGGCCTGCTGAAACGCTGGATGGTCGTCTACTGGTTTCTGGATTCTGGGGCTTCGGCAGACACATGAACTACACTGGTGAAATTCTGGTCTATTTCTCGTTCTTCCTGACAACCTGTTTTGTATCGTGGGTGCCGCTATTATTGCCTTTGTGGCTTGCCACCCTGTTGATTCATCGTTCAAGGCGCGATGAGCAACGCTGCCATGCCAAGTATGGCGAGCTGTGGGAGCGTTACAAGCAACGTGTCCGCTACACCATGTTTCCACCAATCTACTAGAAGAATTTGTCATGTCACAAACAGCCGAAAGTGTAAACGGTACCGGGCCGTTGATGGCCATGCCGACCATGAGCGGGGGATGGCCGTTGCTGGGTCATTTGCCCGGCTTTCTCAAGGATCCCGTCTCATTGCTGACTCGTGGCTGGAATGATGAGGGCGACCTGTTCAGGTTCAAGATCGGACTCAGCAATTTTGCCTTGTTTACCGGACCTGAAGCACATGACTTCTATTTCAGAGCCGCTCAGGATGAGTTGAGTGCCAAAGCCTGCTACCAGTTTACGGTGCCGATTTTTGGCAAGGGCGTCGCTTACGATGTTGCACCCGAGGTAATGGCCGAACAACTGGGGTTTCTGTTTCCGGCACTGCGTGAATCATCCATGCGCAAATATGCCAAGATCATGAACCAGGAGGCCTGCCTGTACGCGGACTCGCTTGACGAAGAAGGTCAGATCGACCTGCCGTCAGTACTGAATGAGATCACGGTCAGAATTGCGAGCCACAGTCTTATCGGCAAGGAGGTCCGGCATGAGGCAAGCAGTGAATTTGCTGCCGCCTATCATGAACTGCAAAACGGGATCAATGTATTGGGATTCTTCTTTCCGAATGTACCGATCGCCGCACACCGCTCCCGAGACCGGGCACGTCAGCAAATTACCGAAATTTTCAGCCGCATCATGGATCGGCGCCGACGAGAAGGATCCAGTGAACAGGACTTCATGCAAACGCTGATGGAAGCCCGCTACAAGGATGGTCGAGCACTGACCGATGACGAGATTTCAGGCCTCCTGATTACCGTATTGTTCGCAGGTCAGCATACGAGTGCCATCCTGGGCACCTGGACGATTCTCGAGTTGATGCGGGATGCCGATTATCTGGCACGGGTCCGGGAAGAGACCGAGGAACTCTATTCAGAGACCGGTTGCGTGGATCTTGCCAATCTCAAGCAGCAGAACACTCTTGAATATGCAATACGCGAAGGCGAACGACTGCATCCGCCACTGATCCTGCTGGTTCGCAAGGTGCTAAAACCCATGGCATATAACGGTTACGAGATACCGGTTGGCACCCTGGCCATGGTCTCGCCCGCCGTTTCGCATCGGCTGGAACATGTTTTTGCCGATCCGGAGCGATTCAACCCTGATCGTTATGCGCCGCCCGCAAGAGAGGACAAGCAGCACCATTACACCCTGATCGGTTTTGGTGGCGGCAAACACCGGTGTATGGGCAAGGCCTTTGCGATCCTGCAGTTGAAAGTGATTCTGGCGGTCCTGTTCGATCGCTTCGATTTCAGTTTTGATTCGTCCTTTCCCCTGCCCAACTATCGCAGTTGGGTAACCGGGCCGGTCGAGCCCTGCCGGATCAATTACAAGAGACGGTCCAGACCCGCCATTCTTAAAACGGAAGCCGCATGAAATCAAACTATGATGTAGCGATTGTCGGTGGCGGGCCGGTTGGCAGTGTCTGTGCACTGGCCCATGCCCGGAAGGGTTCACGCGTCGCGATTCTTGAAGCAAATCCGAAATCTGCCTATCGACTGGCGGGGGAGTGGCTGCATCCGCCTGCAGTCAGGATTCTGGAGGAACTGGGTGTCCGACTGGATGTCGACTGCAAAGAGCCAATCGGGAAGGGATTTGCGATCTTTCCGGAAGATGGGACAGAAGCGATTCGATTTCCCTACTCCAACGAGGTGCGTGGCTTTTCATGCGAGCATTCCACCCTGGTAGCCTCGATACACAGAACAGTTGAAAGCCAGCCGAACATTGACTTCATTGTCGATGCCAGGGCTGTGGCTGTCGAAGATGGATGTATCGAGTATATGCAAAGTGGAGAAAAGGAAATCATTCATGCACCGAGGATTATCGGTGCGGACGGACAAGCTTCAATTGTTCGCCAATCCCTGGGCTTGTCGATCAGCCCAAAAATCATCTCCCAGACTGTGGGCATCATATTGAATGATGTCGAACTGCCACTTGAGGGTTATGGGCATGTGCTACTGGGCGGACCCGGCCCGATTCTCATTTATCGCTTGTCCGAGGGGCAGGTCAGGCTGATCTCCGACATACCCCAGGATCGCACCTCGCCAAAGGACCGAATTGCCTTTTTGCTGGATTCCTACTCTGAGATCCTGCCCGATACGATCAAGCCTTCCTTCATGGAAGCGCTGAGAATGAAGAAATTCCAGATTGCGATAAACAAGGTAAGGCCGCATGTTACCTATGGAAGTTCCAAGCGAATTCTGATTGGTGATGCGGCCGGTCACTACCATCCGATGACGGCCATGGGCATGACATTCGGGTTCGGTGATGCATTCGCACTTGCCGAGCATGAGGATTTCAAGGCCTTCACCCGCAAGCGTTTTCGCGAGACGCACACGCCATCCTTTCTGGCAATGGGCCTGTATGAGGTGTTTGCCGACTATCATTCGGAAGCCGTTGCAATCCGACATGCAATTTATGGCAGAGCCCGTGCAAGTTCGAGCTTCCGGGATCGGACCATACGGCTGCTGGCCTGTGACGATACTTCAGCAATTCGCATGAACATGGCCTTTTTTGGCACTGTAGTCCAGGCGGTTTTCAAACAAATCCCGATGTCTCTGGACAGGCTTACCTGGAAGAAGTCCCGCCATACGCTAAGAGCCATGACTGGTCGGATATGGTGGCTTTTGCAAAGCATCAAGCAACTGTACAAGGTCAAGTACCGGGGGGAAGACATGGATGATCGGGCCTGGAGCATGCTTTCCGGGGTATTCAAGTTTTCGGTGCCGTTTCAGAATAAATCTGAAAAGCCCATGGTGCAGAAGGACAGACCATCATCCGATGCAGGCCCGGCATTGAATGCCGCGGTCTCGCGACTGGCTGACCTGCAACGGGAAGACGGCTCGTGGGAGGGCGAAATGGTGTGGTGCCCGATGCTGACCGCGCAGTATGCGCTTTTGCACCACATCATTGGCAAGCCGTTGAGCGCGAAACGCCGCAAGAATATCCTGCGTTCTTTCGTGAAGACCCGTTTCGACGATGGAACCTGGGGCATGCACGACCACTCTGAACCTCACCTGTTCGTGACCACGCTGGTTTACGTTGCCAGCCGGTTACTGGGTGTTGAACGCGATGATCCGATGCTGAAGTCCGCCCAGGAATTCATGGATGCTGAAGGGGTGGTCAACATTCCGAGCTGGGGCAAATTCTGGCTGGCCGTACTCAATCTTTACCAATGGAAAGGTGTCAACGCCGTGTTGCCTGAACTCTGGACACTGCCGCACTGGCTGCCTATCCATCCTTCCAGATGGTATTGTCATACTCGACTCATCTACATGGCGATGTCGGTAATTTATGGGCATCGCTTCCAGATCCCGTTAAGTCCGGTCATTGAATCGCTGCGAGAAGAGCTATATCCGAACGGGTTTGACCAGGTTGACTTTGCGAAAACCAGGAGCCTTCTTCGCGAAGGAGATTTATTTGCGCGTCCGAATGTCCTGTTGCGGGCAGCAAATGGAATCACGAAATTTTATGAAGGGCGCCATCACAAGGCGACTCGAAGACGATCGATGGATTCGATGACCGAGAAAATCAGGTGGGAACTGCAGACCACCAACCATACCAGCATTTCCCCGGTCAGCGGTACGTTGAATATTCTGGCCTTATGGTTGCAGGACAATGGGGATCCGGATGCAAAGCGCGGTCTTGACAAGCTTGAAGGCTGGGTCTGGGAAGACAAGCAAGATGGAGCGAGAGTGACTGGAGCAAGAAGTGGTTCCTGGGATACCGGGTTTGCGCTTCAGGCTCTGGAGCCGGTTTCTGATTATGATGGCACCACAGGAATCATGAAGGCTGGTGCCCGGTTTCTGTCCGAGAACCAGATCCGGACAAGTTTCGAGGGTCATTCCGAGTCCTATCGCAATGACCCCAGAGGTGGATGGTGTTTTGCCGGAGGATGGCATGGATGGCCGGTGTCAGACTGTACGGCTGAAGCGGTACTTGGTTTGATTGCCTTTCACGGGAAGGCAACGGACAGGTCTGCAGTCAAGGATGCGATTGATTTCATGTTGCGGGCACAAAACCGCAATGGCAGTTTCGGTAGTTATGAGTCCATACGTTCCCGCATCGGACTCGAGTGGCTGAATCCGGCTGAGATGTTTGGCGAGTCGATGACTGAAGGTTCCTATGTTGAATGTACGGCTTCCTGCCTTGAAGCGTTCAGTGCCTGCAAGGAGCACTTTCCGGATCTGGTCAACACCCGAGTCATGAAGGCAATCATCAGGGGTGATGAATGGCTACGCAAAACCCAGCGATCGGATGGGTCCTGGCGTGGTGTCTGGGGGATTCAGTACATCTATGGCACCTTGTTTGGAATTCGGGGGCTAATGGCTGCCGGTGCCAAGCCAAGTGACCCTGCCCTGAGACTGGCCTGTCGCTGGTTGCTGGATCGCCAGCATGATGATGGGGGATGGGGCGAGCACCATAGTGGCTGCATGAGTGGTGAATACGTTGATCATGAAGAAAGCCAGGTCATTCAGAGTGCCTGGGCCTTGATCGCCTTGCAGGTTGCAAGAGATGCGAGCTGGAACGCCATTTCCAGAGGTGCACA
>JAPYNK010000132.1 GCA_028285825.1 Arenicellales bacterium
TGCTTATGGGAATTTCAATAGATTCAGAGAAATAACCATGTGCTTACGAATCCAACATGAGAACTTGGCAATCCAAGCCGCCCTATGGCTCGAGGCAAAATAGGAGATGCTATATCTTCATATTTTCCAGATTCTGTTAAATAAATGGCTCGTCATGGCAGCAATTGAGTCACTCTTATATCAGGGAAAATCAATTAAAATAACAATTGATAGAAAGTAAATTTACGCAAGAAAGAGCCATGGCAACAGCTGAACTATTGAGGCAACTCGTAAAATCCGGGTCAGAGGGCGACCATCAATCCTTCCGACGAATCTCTGAAGAATTAATCAGGGACGAGCGCGCTAAAAATCATCACCTTCTGGCCAATGACCTTGAAAAAATTCTTTATGGCCGTCGAAAGACTGATGCCTCGCTGCATTCGATGCTAAATGACAAGCTGCCTAAAGACAAGGAACGCAACCTGCCATTACTGCAGATCAGGGAACCGGTCAGAAGCCTTGAAGAAGTCGCGCTTTCGGATGAAAACTCGTCTCTCCTGAATGAATTGCTGCATGAACGCCACCGAGCTGAAATCCTGTCAGGCTATGGCCTGTATCCTGTAGACAAGCTACTGTTCTGCGGTCCTCCTGGATGCGGAAAAACCCTGACAGCAGAAGTCCTGGCTTACGAGCTTGGCCTGCCCCTGGCAGTCGTGCGCGTTGACAGCGTGATTTCCTCTTTTCTTGGAGAGACTGCCAGCCATCTCCAGCAGATCTTTGACTATGCTTCATCAATGCCCATGGTCGTACTTTTTGACGAGTTTGATGCCATCGCCAAGGAACGTTCTGATGAAGCCGAGCATGGAGAGCTCAAGAGAGTGGTCAATGCGTTTCTTCAGATGCTGGATGCCTACGCGGGAAAGAGCGTTTTGGTAGCGGCGACAAATCATGACCAGATTCTCGACTTTGCCGTATGGAGGCGATTTGATGAGGTGTTTGTATTTGAATTGCCTGATCTCTCGCAGCTGCGCAGTCTTCTTGCCATCAAGCTTCGCGGGCTGAGAAGGGATTTCGATATTGAGAATGCAGGAGTAATCGCTTGTTTCGAGGGAATGAGTCATGCAGATGTGGAACGAGTGATCCGACGTGCGGCAAAAGAGATGGTGCTAAAAGGACAGCATTTACTCAGTGAGCAGCACTTGCTCTCGGCGATCAAGAGGGAGAATACACGGAAAGAGCGAATGAGGAAATGCTAGCACGAAATGGAAGAGAATTTCCCTCATCTCCCTTTGCATAGGGAACTCCCCGTTAACGAAAAGCGCCCCGGCGGTCACCAGCCTGCCAGGCCCCCGAGCAATGTTGCCCGACATGTCAGGGGATTGCAGAAGAAGCTGGCAGATGCAAGGAAGGGCCCTGCTCCTGATCTGGGGGGCTTTGACGATCGCAGACTGTTTCAGTTCTCGGTCGGCAGAGGATTCAATCCCGAAGACTTGCGAAAGATTTCAGGGGAGATCGAATATGTCAGCCAGGAGGGTGAAAATGTGGTCATTGGGTTTGCCAGCGAAGAATCTCTGGACCATTTTGAAGCAAGGCTGTCCACTCTCGAAAATGGAGGGCATGTCACAAATCGGCAAGTCATTTTCGCCTTGCAAGGGATTGACAGTTTGCACCCTGAAGACCGGCAAGGCTGGGCTCTGAAAGCCCGGGGATTCCCGGAGTCGAAGCGGTTTTTTCTTGATGTTGAACTTTGGCCCCTGGAAGACAATTCCGAAAATCGCGTGAGGGAACAGGATGAATTCGAAAAGTGGGTGCAACAACAAGGAATAGAGCAAAAAGATCAAGTCAAGCAAACCGAGCTGACTCTCTACAGGGTGGAATGCGACATTGAACAGGCCGAGCAACTTCTGCGGCATCGTGATGTGCGCTGTGTCGATTTGCCTCCGGACTTTGGTCTCGAGCGTTCTTTTCTGTTTCCGGACATCCAGAACATTCCTGAAATTGATGCTCCGGGCGAAAAAGTTCCGGGCGTAGCCATTCTGGATTCTGGTCTTGCAACCAATCATCCCCTGCTTGCTGCAGCAGTAGGGGATGCACAATCCTTTTTACCTGGGGATGACGGCGCCCATGACGAGAATGGGCACGGCACTCATGTTGCGGGACTGGCCCTTTATGGTGATTTCGAGAAGAGCCTGCGCAATGGCCATTTCATTCCTGAACTGCGTCTTTACAGTGGCAGAATTCTCGACAAGGATAATGAAAGTACGTCAGGACTTGTCGAAAACCAGGTTGATGAGGCGGTTCGCTATTTTGTGAACCACTACCAGTGTCGAATCTTCAATCTCTCATTCGGCGATGCCAACAAACCCTATTTTGGGGGACATTTGAAAGGCCTGTCTGTAATTCTGGATCTATTGTCAAGGGAATTGGAGGTTTTGTTTGTAGTCTCTGCAGGCAACCATCAAATCTGTGATGGTTCTCCCGATGGACTGGCATGGAGAGACAATTATCCCGATTACCTGCTTGGTGATGCATGGCGAATTATTGAGCCGGCTCCCGCTCTGAACGTCCTGACTATCGGAAGTCTGGCACACCGCAATCAGACATGGAATAGTCAGGCTTACCCGCTGGACCCCTCAGAGCTGCCAATCGCTCGGCCCGGTCAGCCTTCACCATTTACCCGTTGCGGATTTTCTGTAGATGAGGCAATCAAGCCAGAGCTGGTGGCACCTGGGGGCAACTGGGCAATCAATACCCGGATGAACAACAGCCTGATTCGAAGTAATGCAGGTTTGGGAGTGGTTTCAACGTACTACAAATTTGCAGAGGGCAAGCCAGTTTACGCTGATACAGGAACCAGCATGTCTGCACCCCAGGTCGCCCACTTGGCTGGCCGCATGACTGGTGAATATCCTGATATGAGCATCAATCTGGTTCGAGCACTGCTCTGTCTAAACGCCGAAGTGCCTCAATCGAGCCAGACATTGATTGAGCGGGACAAGCGATTCAGGCGGGCATGTGGATATGGGCAGGTAAATGACGTATTCCTGTATCGATCGCTGGAAAATTCCGTAACGCTAATCGTAGAGGAAAGCATTGAAGACAAGACGCATCATTTTTATGAGATTCCGATTCCTGAAGAGTTTACGGCCGGCGGGAACCGACGGGCAAGGGAGATAGCGGTTGCTCTTGCCCATGTTCCACCTGTCAGGTCAACCAGGATCAAGTACCGTGCATCCCGGATTGATTTTCGATTGGTTTCTGCCCAAGACCTGAAGCAGGTAGCCACCATGTTCAACAAGGCGACCGAGAAGAATGATTATGAAAACATTCCGGAAATCAGCAAAGCGGCGATAGGCAAGAAGGCGCGTAGCAAAGGAACCGTTCAGGCAGATTCCTGGCGTTTCAGGCAGTTTACGGACAAGTCCAAACTGAGAATGCAAAAGCTGTTCCTGGTCATCACTCGCAATGATTTCCCATGGGGCCGAAGTTTATGCGAAAGCAGAGAGAAATACTCCCTGGCCGTCAGCATACGTGACCGAGAAAACGGGGAGGCGAGACTTTATTCTGCAATCAGGGCGGAACTTGAGGCCAGACAGCGAATGAGGGTTCAAGTAGGGAGATAAACTTTACAGCCTGTGATTTCAGTCCAAAACCTGACACTATCGCCCATGTCTCCATGAAGCGGACCGACTGAACAGAATCACTCCCTCGCGACAGGCCAGTTTTCTTGCTCCCGGGTGCCCAATGGGCCAGTGGAGCCGACTGTCTGCCAAGGGCAAAAACTTCACGGATTCAGGGACAGCTTCCACTTGATACTGCAACCCATAGAGGGCTTTTGGTCGTTCGGGACCGGTATTCCCGAAAAGAGGTAATCCATTGCGGTCCCGGGATCATTGCCTGTGGGTTGTTCGCTGACGATATTGTTGATCCCGAAGGAGATTCGACGAGGACAAGGTCATCGAATTGTCAATGGTATATCAGCCTGAGATTACTGTCCAAAAGACAGATATCCGCGGTGCAGGCGGCATCATGGGACAGAGCAACTCCCTGAGAATTGTCGAGGAGATAGGGAGAGGATGGTTGCGCTTCTGCTTTTCGCCGACCATGTTCTGCATGCCGTCTTCTGGAAATGCCGAGGCATCGTTGCTGTTGATGACAACAAAACCAGTGCCTCTCAGCATACATTCCCGGGCAGTGAGGGAAAGGGAATCGGCAAGATGTTCATTTGGGTTTTTTGAGACTCAAAGGGCTGCAGCCCCATCTTTCATCTGGACTTCCAGCGGCATGCTGCCGGCTGTCCATCGCATGGTCAATCGTTCACCAGAATAAGTTGAAGGGGCGATCTCCGATTCTGTGGTCTGAATCAGCTTAATCATGTCCTGATTGTAACGCTACTTCGTCGGCAGCGTATTGATACTGATGACACGACATTTGCTTGAATGGCTTTCTAACCGTGTTACATCAGTTTTCTATGGAAGGTTATATCTTCTCTTTTCCCACGGGGTGACCGCTGACCATGGTTGTTTTTCAACCATTTCTGAAATGCACGGACTGCCCTGCAGCAGCACGGTTATCCGGTAGCAGAAAGATCTTCATGGCACCCGTAGGGCTGCTGCGGTTGTTGCCGCATTAACGTTTTTGGCGATTTCCCGCTATGGAAGACTTTGGCTCATTTACAGAAGAAATCTGTATATTTGCCTGTCGAAGTTGAGGTATATGGAGAAGAGAGCCCGAATAATGCCGAAGCTGACATATTCAGATTCAGGAAGACTTGGGGTTTACTCTATGCGGGTTATGGCAGTTACGCATGACTGTCATGAATAATTAGTGTTCTGCCTTCACTTTCCCAATCCCTGTTCATTCATGAAGGCACATGGACAGGGATCGCTTCGGGTTAGAACTGGAAAATAAAGAGGTTCACTTCCAGCCACGCTTGGTTTCCGGTTGCGCTCCATACGGAAACGGAACTTGAACATCATCGGACTCGGTTGAGTCTGGAAGACTGTCAAGAAAGCGATTGTCAACCGTGCCGTCCAAGGCTCGACCGGCATCGTCCAGGATTTTCTTGAACGGATTTTCCCCGGTTTTCGATTTCAAGGCAGTTCTCATAACACCCTCCGCATCCCATTTTGAGAATGAATATAGCCGCCGACTCCCAATTTATCAGAGAAGTAGTCCACAGCCAATCCGTGGTAGTTTTTTATTTTATCACTCAAATCGCCATCGGAATCAAAATTATTGATCATGAGTTTGATGTCCGGGCCTTCTAAGTCACGCATTGAAATTCCTCTGCCATGGGAGTGCCATTTTCTCGCATCACCGAGGGTTTCAGCAATCTCCGCGGCTCGTTTCTTTTTCATTGACATGGTTACGCGCTCTCCTTTAGTTGCGGTTTGCTTCCAATCCTTGAACTTGTATTTCGGCAACCACTCCGTGATTAATGAGATGCCATGTTGGATCCCTTGTTCAATATGGAACAACACTGCCGGATCAAATTTTCGAACAAGATAATTCAACTCTGCCCGGCAATCTTCAAGACTCTCACTTTCGTTTACAGCCTCCGTAATCTCCTTAAATTTCGCCAGGTAGCCATAACCGGGATATAGCTTGCCATCGCTGTTTTGATATTGGGGATCAATGGGCCCGAGTACGGAGTAGTAGTCCATGTAAATCTCATCACCAGAAAGAGCTAAAACAGTGCCTGCAGAATATGCAAAATTGGGTATTACAAAGGAAACATGCTTGTAGTGATTTCGCATCACGACAACCAGCCGCTCCACTGTCTCCATAAAACCACCTTTGGTCTCAAGAATGATGACAAGATGATCTTCCTTGTCCTGGTGCTTGATTTCTTCAATGACTACACGAAATTCATCATCCAGCGGTGGGAGGATTCCACAATTGATGAACAAGCAGTTGCCATCCATTGTCTCTGCCACTTCGTTGTTAAATCGGCGCAATACTCCCTGGGTAAGCTGGTCAACGTTTATAGCTTCCATCGATTTTCATAAAAACCCTAACGATCGAGTCACGTACTCGTTGCGACCGTAATTTTTGAAGGTAAGACACCGATCAGGCAACCTTTGTGTTCGCTTATCATGATCTGAGCAGGCATCATGTCGGCCAGATGTTTCTGTGCTGCGGCTCCTTGAGAATATTTGAAAAGCCGCAAATCAGCATTAAGGCACGCATTGTCTAGCATTGTATTCCAGCCATAATGGAGTGTCAACGTGAGTGTTGCCAGCAAATAAACTGCCCGCTTTCTGGGAAGGTCGTGAAGCGGGCGTTATGGTCACAGGAGACCGGGCTGACGGGATTTGAAGAGGCGTATGAAGACTGGACGGAGAAGCCCCTGGCCCGGGAAGAGTCGACATCAATGCCGGGGGTATGTTCCCGCACCTTCCCGCACTGCGTGTACCGCTGCGGGGACCAGAAGCTACACGTGGGTCAGGAACACCCTGCAGTCGCAGGGAGTGGTGAAGTGTGGCTCGAAGCGTGGTGGGTATCGCATGCACCGGGAAGTGTCGCCGCTACCGGGCATGATGATCCATCAGGATGGCAGTACCCACGAGTGGGCGGCCGGCCGGGTCCGAGACCTGATCGCGACCATGGACGATGCCGCCAATGCATACTACTCGATGTTCTTCCTCGAACAGGAGGGAATCCGGAGTTCCGTGTGCGAAGTGATTGAGTCGAAGGACCTGTCCTGTTTGCGATGAAACCGGACAGTTCTATTTGCTTTTAACCTGTGAGTTCTTTTCAATTCCTCCAGTATTGGAAAACACTTACGCGTGAAATTCACAACAACATGGTTATCCGGTAGCAGAAAGACCTTCATGGCACCCGTAGGGCTGCTGCGGTTGCTGCCGCGGTGGCGGTGCCCGTGGGGGCGCAGGC
>JAPYNK010000133.1 GCA_028285825.1 Arenicellales bacterium
TCTTACGGATTGAACTCCGAAGCTTGAGTTAGTCTGCCAATGAAAGATGAATGGCTACAGAACGAATAGAAACAAGGCTGGATAAATTCACCATCAGGCAATTGGATAATTGGCGCACTTTGGCTAAACCTCAATTGTCAAGATCGGATGCCGCGCGAGTTTTGCTGGAAAAAAGTCTATCCAAAGAACATTTTTTTGGAACCAGTCGCTCCAGAAAAAATCAGGAAAATTATCCCGACACAAATTACCTGGGAGCGATATACACCCTAGAACGAATCAAGGGCTTCGGGCCCATGAAATTTCGGGCTATGCATGACGCTGGGATTGATCCGCAAGCGGTCATTGACAATCCCGATCTCCTGCCATTTTCTGGACTTACTGGCCAAAAACTACGACATGCGATGACATCCCTGTCGACTGCAGATGTGAATGATGGGCGAAATCGCGCCATTGACCAGGTTGAACGTGCAAAAAAAAATGCAGCTTCTATTCTTACTTATGGCGATCAGGGCTATCCCGAACGTGTCTACAACAGCAATAACCCTGTACCTATTCTCTATGTTCGCGGCGATCCGGAAATCTGGAAAGGTGCTGGATCCATTGCTGTTGTTGGTTCCCGAAATACCCGCGACCCCTATACAGCTTATGCTAGACAATTTGTCAAGCTTGCGGTGGCGAAAGGCAAAGCTATCGTTTCAGGCTTTGCGACTGGAGCTGACTCGACCGGTCATACTGCAGCCTTGGAGTTCGGTGGTCATACCGTATGTGTTATGCCCTGTGGACTGGATAATGTTTTTCCACCGGAAAATCGTGCTCTTTGGGAAAAGTTGCTTTCACACCCCAGAGCAGTATTTGTCAGTGAGTTTAGGTTCGGACAGCGGGCATCATCTTTGCTGTTGCGCAAACGCAACAAGTTGATTGTAGCATTCGCTCAGGGTGTGCTGGTAGCCCAGTCAGCTGTAGATGGGGGAGCAATGAACGCTTACCGCTTCGGCAGAGAGCAAAATAAATCCGTTGCTACATTCCAACCTGATGGTTCTAGTGAAACATCGGGCAACAGGGTCATCGAGGAAGATATTCGAACAGGCGGCTTGGCCTTTGATATGTCAAGAAACTCATCAATGCCTGAAGAGTGGTTGCAAAAACTATCCTCTTTGATTTAGACGGAACTGTTTGGAACAGTCGTCCATGGTATGCAGAATCCATTGCATATTTGTCGGGAGCGTCTGTATGCGAAATTGAACACAGGCTCAGTACCGGCGAGAATATCGTGCAATTAGCAAAGGTTCATGGTGTGAGTCAGCCATAGTTGATTCAGGTTGCGACCAGGGATGCCAAGATGATTGAGTTGTATGAACAGGTTAGACAAACACTTGAAACGCTCCGAAATCGCAAGACATCGCTTGGTGTAGTATCGAATTTGCCGGGTTGGCTTGCTCGACCCTTGCTAGAGTCCAATGGTTTGAATGAATACTTTGAAATCGTCATAACGCCTTGTAGGGGACTGCCGGCAAAACCCAAGCCACAAGGAATATTGAATGCACTAGAGCAAATAGGTCATGGGCCCAATGCGAGCACATGGTTTGTAGGGGATGGAGCGGTTGATGCTTGTGCGGCTGAAGCTGCGGGAGTGAAATTTGTTTGGGCATCATATGGGTATGAAACGAGGCAACCTCCCTGCACATCCATCGCTGTTGAAAAATTCGAAGATGTGCTTCTTCTATGAAATTTCTTTACAAGATTTACAGTGGCTATGATGGGTTCAGGCCAGCGGTGATGCCGGATCGAATCCACAATCACCGATTGCGGTTAGGATGGAAACACTATATTGATGTTGTTGAGAAAGGCTGGGAGTGCTGGATATATTTCCATGGGCCGCACACATTTGATAATGGGGTATATGCCAAGGGATTCGTAGATTCTATAGACTTAGACAAGAGGGAGGCAGGTCTTCGTATACGTGAGTACAGCACTGATACCCCGATAACTTCTGAGGGGACTTCCGCCAGAATAGCCGAAGCTGTTTCAACTCGGGGGCAACAAGTATTCATATGGCCCGATGAATGGGCAGCGTCTGGGAATTGTGATCTCAAACAGTGTAAAAAACGCCAGTGCGAAGATTGTAGCACGTGGGCGACTCTACCGTTAATTGAGGAAGGAGAGTCAAAGGCTCCAGATCGTTTGCGTTGGTCAAGATATGAAGGAATTGTAGCGGGACATTGGTTAGTACCGACCCGCTGTTTCGAGACTCATATACTGCCAGCAATAAAGAATCTGACAATGAGATTTACTGCATTCAAAATGGGAGAAGCAATCTATGCATATCCGTTTGCGCTGTCGATATTCGAGCAACTTCGTAGACGAGAACTATTGGACTACGACTACATTGTGCCGATCCCACTGTCTCCAGACAAGGCAGAGACAGGCGAACAACATCGAACACTTGAATTAGCCAAAGAACTTGGGTGCCTATTAGCCGTACCCGTGCTTGAAATGCTCAGTCTGTCAACCAGCATATCTAAACGTCGCATGCTGGCCCATGGCTTCACTGCGGCACAGTTTGAAAAACGCTATCGGGAAGCATTACAGGCGAATATCCCGGATGATGCAAAGCGGATTCTGCTGGTTGACGATGTGATAACAAAGGGAAGTACTACTGCCCAAGCCCTGAAGACTATCCAAGCTTTACGGCCTTGTATATCGATCGTGGTTGCGACAGCCGGACAGATGATCGTTAAGGAGGCAGTCGTGCATTCTAGAGGTTTCAGGTTGGCAGGCTAAAGCCCTTGCAATTGGCCTCATGACAGTTTGAATAGCGTTTTGCTTCGGACAGGAACTGGGGTTGATAAACATGGTCAATAAAGCATCAGGCAGGTTTCAGTTTAGCGGCGGAAATATATTGATAACCTGTGTAAAATGCACTACAGATACAAACATGACTTGACAAATTCTTTTCCTGATGGGTGTGAGCGGGCTCGTAGGATAATGATTGTTCTATCTCATTCTACAGTCAACCTGCTGCAGGATTTTCATTCGAGTTTTGGATTGGTGGCTATAGTGATCATAACAAGCAAGTTGAGATATGGAAAATTGGAATGGCTGAAGGCCAATGGCATAATCCGATTCAACTTGTTGCCCCTGAAACAAACCATCGGGTTTTATGGGGAGGTCAAACACAGGCAATTCATCGGCTTATACTAGGATACGACCCTCAGCTATATCAAATTCTTGAATCACAACAAATAGATCAGAATCAGATTAACAGCATACGAGCAGAAATTCAAAAAATACAAACTCCATTAATACATCCTTCAATGCCAGTGCAAGACGCAATCAATGTTGCTGATTTTTTGGTGGACATAACTAAACGATATGTGGCATTACTGCCTGGCGCCAATACAGTCGGAGGCGACACAGACATTGCCACGGTCACCAAGCATGAGAACTTTAAATGGATTCGTAGAAAGCACTATTATTCACCGCATTTAAACACAAGAGATACAGACCATGCCACATAATGAACATGACAAAACAGTAGTTATTCCCGCGGACTTAATAAAGGAAACCGTTATGCCGCCATATGAGTTCCAGAAACCGCAAAATGGTTTTGGGTCGGCAGGCTTTGAAGAATTTCAATCTCATGATAACAAAGACAAGGCATCAAAGAAAAAAGTAAATAAAACAGATTCAAAAGCCAATCGTTCCTAATCCATATTTTTGTACATAAGCCGTTTTCCGGGGTCATGATAACCAGATTTATCCTCCGATCTTCGGCGTCAAGACTACCGAACATTATGACGCCAACAAACTCATCAACATATTTCTTTAAATGCTGCGGGGACATGCGGTTGTGGTAAACGCCATTATGTCCTCGATTTATCATTGCCCAGTTTGACTCAATGCCGTTGGTATATGTCATTCCCTCGATATACTCACTAACAGAGTATTTGACGCTTTCATGAGAAAACAGCAGTGAGTCACATACAACCGCACTATCGATAAAAACCTATACATCTTTGCTTTCCTTGCCGGCCCTTTCCCTGCAGAGTGGCTGCAACAACTGGACTAATGGCTCAGCTTAACGCGAGACTTTCGAAGTTCGGACTGTTCGGGCTGTTGGCTTACATTACCAGTAGCTCCGCCTGGGCGGATTGGGAGCTCAATCTGACCCAGGGAGTCACTGACATCAGTCGCGATGTCTATGACATGCACATGTTCGTGCTCTGGATTTGCGTATGGATTGGCGTGGTGGTGTTTGGTGCCATGACCTACAGCATGATCAAGCATCGAAAATCCAGGGGCAGTGAGCCGGCCAAGTTTTCCCACAGTACCCTGGCAGAAGTGATCTGGACAGTGATTCCGTTCGGAATTCTGGTGACCATGGCGGTACCGGCTGCCAACACCCTCGTGCGTATGGAAGACACCTCGGATTCGGAAGTCACTGTAAAAATTACCGGACACCAGTGGAAGTGGGAATATGAGTATCTAGATTCCGGGGTCCGGATAATCAGTTCTCTTCATCCCGACAGCCGTGAAGCGGCTGCCTTGAACTCGGATGTTGATCCGAATACTGTAGACAACTACCTTCTGGAAGTTGATAACCCTCTGGTACTTCCTGTTGACAAGAAAATCCGCTTCGTTCTGACCGCGAGCGATGTCATTCATGCATGGTGGGTACCGGAATTCGCGATCAAGAAAGATGCCATTCCGGGCTTCATCAACGATATGTGGACACAGATTGATGAAGAGGGAATTTACCGTGGACAGTGTGCAGAACTCTGCGGACGCGATCATGGCTTTATGCCAATTGTGGTCCATGCTACATCTGAATCCGAATACGAGGACTGGATTCAGGCACAACTGGCCTCAGCCGAAGCCGAAGCCCAGTCCGCGGATCGGGAATGGGCGATGGATGAATTGATGGAGCGTGGCGAAGGCGTCTATGGAACCTATTGCGTGGCCTGCCATCAGCCGAATGGCCAGGGCATACAGGGCGTATTCCCTACTCTTGTCGGTACCGACCTGGTGCTGAATGACGTTGGGGGACATATCAATGTCATCTTGAACGGAGTTGAAGGCACTTCAATGCAGGCCTTTTCCACGACCCTCAATGATGCCGACATTGCGGCAGTTGTCACCTATGAGCGCAATGCCTGGGGCAATGACACCGGGGATGTTGTGCAACCCTCTACCATTAAGGACATGCGTGTGCAATAAGCCACCCTGGAATTTGATGCCGAAGATGTGAAGTCGCCAACCCAATAACACCATAATCGAGAAAAGACAGGATTAATCATGAACGCATATTCAGTCGATCATAGCCACGATGACCATCACGATCATGGACCGCCTCCGGGCCTGATGCGCTGGGTAACCACGACTAATCACAAGGATATAGGCACCTTGTATCTTTGGTTTTCGTTAATCATGTTCTTTATCGGCGGCTTCATGGCGCTGATCATCCGTTCCGAACTTTTTCAGCCGGGTTTGCAGATCGTTGATCCGCATTTCTTCAACCAGATGACCACCATGAGTTTCTGGATTCTGCCATTCGGGTTTGCAATGATGCTCTCCACCCTATTCATGGATGGAGGTGGCCCCGCCTCGGGATGGACAATCTATCCGCCGCTGGTTTTGCAGACCGGTGATGCGTTGCCTTTCCTGATCTTCTCGATTCATATCCTTGGTGTTTCATCCATCATGGGTGCCATCAATATTGTAGCCACCATCATGAATATGCGGGCACCGGGCATGACCTACATGAAGATGCCATTATTCGTGTGGACCTGGTTCATTACTGCCTATCTGCTCATTGCCGTAATGCCGGTTCTCGCTGGTGCGGTGACCATGCTGCTGACGGACAAGTTTTTCGGAACCAGTTTTTTTGATGCAGCGGGCGGTGGTGATCCGGTGATGTTTCAGCATATCTTCTGGTTTTTCGGGCATCCAGAGGTGTACATCCTGATCCTGCCGGCATTCGGGATTGTTTCCGAGATCATTCCGACCTTCTCGCGCAAGCAGCTGTTTGGCTATTCTTCGATGGTTTATGCCACAGCATCCATCGCATTTTTGTCATTCATTGTGTGGGCACATCACATGTTCACCGTGGGCATGCCATTGGTGGGCGAGATATTCTTCATGTTTACCACCATGCTGATTGCCGTGCCGACCGGGGTCAAGGTGTTCAACTGGGTTTCTACCATGTGGCGTGGAGCCATGACCTTTGAGACGCCGATGCTTTTTGCGATCGGGTTCGTAATCATGTTCACGATCGGGGGTTTTTCCGGGTTGATGCTGGCGATGACGCCGATCGACTTCCAGTACCATGATACTTATTTTGTGGTTGCTCACTTCCACTACGTGCTGGTGCCCGGTGCCATATTTGCAATTGTTGCCGCGGTCTACTACTGGCTGCCAAAGTGGACCGGGAACATGTATGACGAAAAACTCGGCAAAGCCCATTTCTGGCTATCCACGATTTTCGTGAACATATTGTTCTTTCCGATGCATTTTGTCGGTCTTGCAGGCATGCCCCGCCGAATCCCCGATTATGCGGTGCAGTTTACGGACTTCAATCAGATTGCGACGATTGGTGCGTTTGGTTTCGGATTCGCGCAAATCCTGCTGCTGGTTGTGGTCGTCAAATGCATTCGTGGCGGTAGCAGGGCCACTGACCAGGTTTGGGAGGGCGCCCATGGCCTGGAATGGAGCGTTGCTTCTCCGGCCCCCTATCACACCTTTTCGCCCCAGCCCGTTGTCAAGTAGGAACGGCGAGATATCTCGTGACTGTTCATGAAGAAGAGGGTCAAACTGACGGTCTTTATTCTGGCCTCGGTTGCCGTGATGTTTTATGCCGGCTTCATTCTGATGGCCGTGACCAATGCATGATGCAACAAGATGCGTCGCTTTAAGCAGTTTCACCTGATCGTGATTCCGATCGCCATGTTCGGGTTCGGCTACCTTATGGTCCCGATCTACAATATCTTTTGCGATATCACCGGGCTGAATGGCAAGACGGGCAGCATTAGCCAGGCTGAAGCCAATGTGCTTGACGTGGATCCGGATCGCCGGGTACGCGTGGAGTTCATCAGTGCCCTGAACCAGAACGCACAATGGGATTTTTATCCTGATGTGAAGAGCATGAAAGTGATCCCGGGCAAGACCTATACGACGACTTATACTGCGGCCAACCGCCTGGATCAGGATATGGTTGGTCAGGCGGTCCCGAGCGTGGCACCTGCCCAGGCTGCGACTTATTTCAACAAAACCGAATGTTTCTGCTTTGTGCGGCAGTCATTTGAGCCACATGAATCCCGTCAAATGCCCCTGGTATTCGTGGTTGATCCCAAGTTGCCCGATGACATCAATACATTGACGCTTTCCTATACCTTCTTTGATGTAAACAGCAGAATTAACTGAATCATTTTGAGTATTCACCATGTCACACGCTATCCAGGATAAGTACTTTGTTCCAGAGGCCGCAAAGTGGCCATTGGTTGGCTCGATCTCGTTGACCATCTTGTTTTGCGGATTTGCTTCATACCTCAATGGAAGTCTGCTGGGACCCACCCTGATGGTGGTCGGCTTTATCCTGTTCATCATCATGCTGTTCGGATGGTTTGGCCAGGTCGTCAATGAAAGCGAGGCCGGCATTTATCGCAAATGGGAAGACATGTCGTTTCGCATGGGCATGTGCTGGTTTATTTTCTCCGAGGTGATGTTCTTTGGCGCGTTCTTTGGCGCACTCTACTATGCGCGTGAACTTTCGGTTCCGTGGCTGCTTGGCGAGGGGGACGGGTTGCCAACCCACAATCTGCTGTGGCCCGGGTATACCGAAGTCTGGCCCACCAACGGCCCTGAGGATTTGGGGGGAAGCGACTATCATATGGGGTGGTGGCCATTGCCGTTTATCAACACCGTCATCCTGCTGACTTCCGGATTGACGGTAACCTGGGCCCATCATGCGATCAAGGTCGACAATCGAAAGCAGTTCATCTACGGGCTGTTTCTGACGGTTCTTCTGGGATTTATTTTCGTATTCCTGCAAGGATGGGAATACGTGTATGCCTACGATCAGGGCATGAAGCTGAGCAGTGGAATCTACGGTTCGACCTTTTTCATGTTGACGGGCTTTCACGGATTGCATGTGACTTTGGGTGCGATCATCCTGCTGGTCATGCTGGTCAGGGCAATGCTTGGCCATTTCACGGGACAGCGGCATTTTGCGTTTGAAGCGGCGGCCTGGTACTGGCACTTTGTGGATGTGGTCTGGCTGGGGCTGTTTATTTTCGTGTATATCACTGGCTGAAAGACCACAGGCCCTGAAGCATGGCAGGGGTAGTCTACGGCACAAATTTACAGCCGTGCCGCATTTGGTGACGCTGTTCAAGTCATAATCATCCACAAGGTTCGGGCTTTAAATGATAATGCTTGCGGAGCAATTTCGAGAGTTCTACCACTCTGATGAACGGGTTGCCGACGAGAAGATACTGCAATCACAGGATGCCCAGGTCTTTTTTGATGTCGGAGACCGGATTTTGTTCGCAAGGAACACTGATGGATGGCTTCCCGGCACTATCGAAAAGCTAAACCCGAAAAGATGTGTCGTGTTGGCGGCCGATGGCAAAAGGTGGACAGTGTCTTACATGGCACTCCAGCATGTTGATGAATCGCTGATGGATGAGCGTGCACTGCGTGCCAGGCGATTGGCGGATGTAGCCATTCGGGCTCGACAGATGATGGATCGGCATGGACTGAGGCACTGGTCTCTGCATTTCAGTCATGGGGAGCGGGAACTGGGACGGTGTCAGTTTCGGGATCAAGCCATTCTTATCAGCAGAAATCATGCGGTCAGCCATGCCCCTGAATGTGTTGAAGACACCATTTTGCACGAGATTGCCCATGCATTGGCAGGCCATTATGCAGGCCATGGACCGAAGTGGAAGGCAATCGCACTTCGAGTTGGCGCAATACCCAAGTCCAGGCCATACGAGAAGAATCTGGTCGAAGGGGCTGCAAGGCGTCATTTGGAATCCAGGGATAAATTCAGGAGAGGAGATCGTGTTTCATTTGCATTCAGTGGAGGTCAATTCGTTGGCGATATTGTTCGCATGAATCCCAAGTGCGCCAAGGTCGATTGTGGCAATCGGGTATTCTCGGTACCCTACAGTCTTCTGGAGCATCGTCAAGATATCCGTGTTTTGCGGAAAGGAACATTTTGACTTTTCGAGCGGTCAGGCTTTTTCTGTGGTGCCTGCTTGCTACTGATCGGAATGATTCGATTCAATCTGTTTTTTGACAGAACGAGTGTTGCGTTATCAAGAGTTAAAGATAATATTGGCGAGGCATAGGGTGCCAGGAAGGCTTATTACTGTGCCAAAAAAATGGGAATTGCACGACGATCCTCAAAATCGGGCATCAGACACGCCGAGGTTGGTCCATGACCAATCCCAGCAAACGTGGCGGAATGCTCTCCGGGAACTGTCCGGGCAGAGCTTTAACCAGTGATGCCGGTTTCCGGTCACGATGAATCTGCAATGGTGGGAGCCGGGCATGAAGCTGAGGGCCCGACTATCGATGCAAGTGACCGCGGTCCGAATGATCACGTTCCCACATCGCCCAGCCATGCCTAGTATGATGGCTGGGTTCTGTCTTTGTCGGGTCAGGTATCAAGGGGTTCAAGACATTCATTGAGTTCGGAGCCAAGTTCAATCCTGAAGCAGTGATGATATTTCCGGCAAACCGATTGCTTCAACACCTACTGACAACGGATACCTGTCTTCTCCCGAGTGCACCACGAAGGCCTTGTCTGGTTCTATATCCTGAAGTGCAGAATGAAACCCCCTGGATATCTTCGGAACCGATCCCAGTTTTATCTCTATGGCCCATTTCCGGGATAATCCGGGAAATTCCAGGATCAAGTCAATCTCTGCTCCGGCAGATGTCCGAAAAAAACTGGGCAAAATCCTTCTGCTTGCAACATTGAGCAGGTTTTCGATAACAAAGCCTTCCCAGCTAGGGCCTGCTGACGGATGTCCAAACAATATGTTTCGGTTCTGGATATTCAGTAGCGCATGCATGATTCCGCTGTCACGGATATATACTTTCGGAGATTTAACCAGTCTTTTTTTGACCTTGGCATGGTAGGGTTGCAATCGTCTGGCCAGCATGAGGTCGACCATGAGATCCAGATAGCGAACTATGGTTTTGCTGCTTACAGCGAGACTTTGTGCCAGTTTTTCGGCATTCAGAATGCTGCCTTGAACATGTGCCAGCATCATCCAGAAACGATATAGCGTTTCTGCCGGAATGCGTGGTCCCAAAACAGGAATATCTCTTTCCAGATAAGTCCAGATAAAACTATCCCTCCAAAGCATGCTTTCCTCATCAGTTTTGGCGAGAAAGCTGTCGGGAAAACCACCTCTCAACCAAAGGTCTTCATGCCTTGGTTCATTTATTTCAAGTGCATGAAACGGATGCAGGTCAATGTAGACAACGCGGCCAGCCAGGCTTTCCCCTGACTGCCTCAGCAGATCCACGGAGGCCGACCCGAGCAACAGAAAACGACCGGCTTTGTAACCTCTGGAGCGACCCCTGTCAATGAGGCCACGCAACGACTGGAAAAGATCGGGAGTTCGATGAACTTCATCAAGCACAACCAGTTTGTTTTCGTAGGCCTCTAGAAATCGATTGGCATCGGACAGCTTGATTCGGTCTTTGGGTTTTTCCAAATCCAGATACAGACTATTGCGGTCTTTGGCTATTTCCTGTGCCAGGGTTGTTTTCCCTACCTGACGTGGGCCAAGCAGTACAACGGCAGGGAACTGCGCCAAAAGAGCAGAAACTTTCTGGTAATGACTTCGTTTTATCATACTTGTAATTATGACATAATATTCCAGATATTCAATGATAAAATATTCTGAATCGGTCTCTATACATTTCGGAAAATTCATGATACAAGACATTGGGTGCCAGAGAACGTGCCGAGGAACTTAATATCAGGAGAGCATCATCTTGCACGCGTCTATCGTTTATCTGGCTCGCATATGCTGCTTAATCTGCACCAAGAGCGGATAGGGGGGCGAAGAGAGAAATGGGGCCTGCAGCAAACTCGGAGATTCTGATCTCTGTGAGGCAGAGATGTCGATTCATTCCGCAAGTGGATTCATAATGTTCCAAAATCTTTCGCTATACTACGAATTGACCAACTCATTGCCAGTTTAGTAATGAATGATATTTTCGATGAGCGAAGGAATGAGCTGTTGACGCTGTTTACTCCGGGAGATGGCGGTCAAATCCCACCATATCTGGCTGGACGCAAAAGCGAAAAAAGTTTTTCGAACTCTCGGTCTATACGCTAATGAAAAAGCATCAGGGAACTCAAAACATGATTGTTTTCGGTCCACGCGGCAATGGCAAGACTTCCCTGTTGGGGAACCTTGCTGGTAAGGCAAGGAAGCAGTATGGAGATGACATTGAGGTGCTGTGGACTACTCCTTCAGAGATCAGGACATCGGAAAAGCTTGAGCACTGGATCAAGTTCGAAGGCAGAAATGCCACTCCAGTGGTGCAGGAGATTGCAGGCAAAGCCGGAGCATGGCTTGTCGAGGGTAAAGCGAGCCTGAAAATTCAACGTCCTGACGGAATTAAGATTGCCATCAAGGAACGCTGTGCTTCAAAACCTGTAGTACTGATAGTGGATGATGCACACAGGTTAAATGAGACGACAGCAGAAGACTTGCTGAATGCCAGCCAGGCAGTAGGGAGAGTATTCCGTTTTTTCTTGTGCTGGCTGGCACGCCCGGACTGA
>JAPYNK010000134.1 GCA_028285825.1 Arenicellales bacterium
TCAGGGCGTTTTATGCAGAGAGTTCGGGCAATGCGATTGATGCCGCCAGTGGTTCCGCTGCCAACAAAAAAACAGCCATATTTTTCCGGATCGGCATGGGCAAACCTGAGACACTGCCGATGAGCCCACTCATACTCGCGGGTCGAGAGCCTGGCGTTGAAATGGACAGTGGTGTGGGTGTTCGAGTAATACGGAGTGTATTGCTCAATGATGTCTCTCACTACGCCAAGTTGCAGGGTGCTGGCTGTGCTGTCGAGATAAATTCGTCGGGATTTCTCACCGCTTGCCAGCAGATGCTCCAGGTCAATGCCAACGGTGGTGCGCCGGATTTTCTCAATCCAGTCCTCGGACTGGCATGAACTGGTTTCGGACATCATGAAAATGTATGGTTCTGATGGCGTTGCGACAGACGCGTCCCACTCATGATGGGAGTTTAGCGCAGGAAGAGCAGTCTGTCAGCAATTTTATGTCTCCCTGGATTCAGCAAAAGGCCTGCAATCCGGTTTGTGCACGACCAAGAATCAAGGCATGGATATCGTGAGTACCTTCATAGGTGTTGACCGATTCGAGATTGCACATGTGCCGCATCACATGATATTCGTCAGACACCCCATTGCCGCCGTGAATATCCCGGGCAATGCGGGCAATCTCCAGAGCCTTGCCGCAGTTGTTGCGTTTCATCATTGATACGCACTCAACCGGACAGTTGCCCTCATCCATCAGGCGTCCGAGTCGCAATGCGCCCTGCAGTCCCAGCGTGATTTCCGTCTGCATGTCCACCAGCTTCTTCTGGATCAACTGGCTTTGTGCAATCGGCCTTCCAAACTGCACTCTCTCCAGTGCATAGCGGCGGGCCGCATGCCAGCAGAATTCTGCGGCCCCCATCGATCCCCAGGCGATTCCGTAACGGGCCTTGTTCAAGCATCCGAATGGCCCCTTGAGTCCCTCTACGCCCGGCAACAGGTTTTCCTCGGGAACCGGCAGATTCGTCATTGTGATCTCGCCAGTTGCAGATGCCCGCAAGCTCATCTTGCCGTCAATTTTCGGGGTTTCAAATCCGGCCATGCCACGCTCGAGAATGAAGCCCCGAATCACCCCGTCCAGTTTTGCCCACACTACGGCAAGATCGGCAACCGGCGCGTTGCTGATCCATGCCTTGGAACCGTTTAGCAGATAGCCGTCGGCAGTTCGTTCCGCCCGGGACTGCATGCTGCCCGGATCCGACCCGTGATCGGGTTCGGTCAGCCCAAAACACCCGATAGAGGAGCCCTTTGCCAGGGCCGGCAGATACTTCCGTTTCTGGGCATCCGATCCATAGGCGTAGATCGGATACATGACCAGAGAGGACTGTACGCTCATGGCGGATCGATAGCCGCTGTCGACCCGCTCCACTTCACGTGCAATCAGGCCATAACTGACATGATTCAGGTCACTTCCCCCATACTCGCTCGGAAGGGTTGAACCCAGCATGCCCAGGTCGCCAAAGCGGCGCATGATTTCGGGATCAAAATGTTCCCTTCGATTGGCTTCGAGGATGCCTGGCACCAGAACCTCGTCGCAGAATCGGCGGGTGCTGTCGCGGACTGAACGTTCCTCTTCGCTGAGCTGGGCATCCAGGTCAAACGGATCATCCCATTGAAATACAGGGGTTGGCATGGCTTCTTCTCCAGATTGGTTGCGAGTCATTCCCGGGGTCGTTTCAGGCTAATTCCCAGAAATACCGCTACGATGCCCAGGAACAGCGCAAGACCTCCCCATCTTGTGTTCACGATGGTCGTGAAAGTATCCGGGAATAGCGACAGGAAGGCAAGAATGAACATGCCAAAGGCAATCATGACAATGGCACGATACATTTTCTGTACCGAGCGATTCAAGTTCCGGATTTCCCTGTCCTGGGTATTGATGGTCATCTGCTCATTTCTGAACTTGTACAGAAACTGATGCATCAATCCGGGGATCTCAGGGGCATGGCTGACCAGATAGGGCAATTCGCGGCGCACGGTCTTGAGCAGTGACTTGGGACCGATCTGCTCTGCCGTCCATTTTTCAAGAAACGGCTTGGCAGTCGTCCACAGGTTGAGATTCGGATACAGCTGTCGACCCAGGCCCTCAATATTGAAAATGGTTTTCTGTAGCAGGATCAGTTGTGGCTGAAGCGGCATTTCAAAGCGACGGGCCACTCGCAACAGGTCAAGAAAGAACGCGCCAAAGGAAATTTCGCTGATGGGCTTGGCAAATATGGGTTCGCAAACCGTGCGGATGGCCGACTCAAAGTGTTCCACATTGGTGTCGGAAGGTACCCAGCCCGCCATGATGTGTGCTTCGGCAACCCGGCGGTAATCGCGATTGAAGAAGGCCAGCAGGTTCTCGGCAAGGTAGCGCTTGTCCTGGGTGCTCAAAGTACCCATGATCCCGAAGTCGACCGCACAGTACCTGCCGTCTTCCAGTACGAATATATTGCCGGGGTGCATGTCCGCATGAAAGAACCCGTGACTGAGTGCCTGGGTGAAGAAAATTTCAACACCCCGTTCAGCAAGTTCCTGCAGATTGATGCCGGCCTCAATGAGCTTTTCGACATCACGAATCGGAATGCCGTTGATGCGCTCCATGACCATGACCTGACGGGAAGTCAAGTCCCAGAATATCTTTGGAACATACAAGTCCTTCGAGTCCTTGAAGTTGATGCTGAACTGACTGGTGCTGGCCGCCTCTCTCATCAAGTCCAGTTCATCATAAATGGTTTGCCGGTAGTCCGCGACAATTTCCATGGGTTTGAAGCGTTTCGCCTGGGACCAGTACACTTCGGCGATTTTGGCGATAATCCACATCAATGCCAAATCCCTGTCGATGGTTTTCCTGATGTCGGGCCGGATCAGCTTGAC
>JAPYNK010000135.1 GCA_028285825.1 Arenicellales bacterium
TTCGTCATCCTTATACTCGAATTGAGTTTCTGGAACGTGATCTGCCATACACTCGACAGACAGCACGGAAGTATCTGGAGATATTGAGTGGCTCTGGATTTGTAAACAAGGTTAGTGCCGGTCGCAACAATTATTATGTCAATCATGCGCTTGTTGACCTGCTTGTCACGATGCCCCTTGCTTCAACATCCGATTCTGAAGATCCGCCCACTGATTGACTCGATATACAGTGTGAATGCTGATTCCACTATCGGATCAGTATCCAACCAGATGACATCAACGGTCTATCACCATGCTACGCATGACACGGTATCCCCCGCTGTTGTCGACCCGGGCGTGCTTCTGCGGGGCCCGCCACACAACCACGGGCAAACGGGCCCGCACCGATGCCGGGGATGGCTACGAATACATCCTCCCCGCGGCATGGCGAACACAACAGGGCTGCACCACAAACTGATGGTTTCGGAGGCAACGACTGCCGGGCCTGTCCGGAAGGCCGGAAAGCCGGAGTGGGAGGCGTCATCCGGGGCAGGAACATTATGGTAACAGATCAAAGGTTGTTCGTCCAACACAGTCATCCGAATTTAGAGCAGTGATTAGTTGCAAGTCCCTGTCCAGTCTGATTTTTGAAAATCTCTGCTTCATCATCTCTTCAGATAAAGAACCTACAACCACCCGATCCCTAGCCCTATCCGACTTGAGCCCGTCAGATTATTCCTGACGACCCCACCAGCCAGGCATATTTCAGGTTGTTGCGGAACATCTTCTTGAATATCGACCCTGTACATTACATAATAAGCCTACAGTAACCTTTTTGTTTGGCTCAAGCATCGATCACAGATGAAGACTTTTCGCAATCCGGCAACTGCCGCATGGTTTGGGATACTGTTGCTTTCACAAACCGTGCACATGCCAAGTTGGTCCCAGAGTTCAGAGACCACAAAACGAGGTGAATTTTACGGGGCGATCGAAACCACACATCCGGGCTGGTTCAAGGAAAGCTTTCTGGATTTCGAAGAAGATATTGCCGAAGCTGCAGCGGAAGGTAAACGCCTGGTTCTCTACTTTCATCAGGATGGCTGCCCCTACTGCAATGTGCTGGTTGAAGATAACTTCGAGAATCCCGGCATATTGAGTTTCATGCAAGCTAATTTCGACTTGATTGCGATCAACATGTGGGGAGACCGTGAAGTCGTTCAGGTTGGTGGTCATCCATTTACCGAAAAAACCCTGGCGGCAGCATTAGGCGTTAACTTCACTCCAACCCTCTTGTTTTTCTCGGAAGATGCCGAGGTCGTGTTTCGGCTTGATGGCTACCGCCCACCTGATGAATTTACCCATATCCTGACTTACGTAGCCGAACACAGAGAGCGTGAATCTTCCTATGCCGAATATCTGGCTACGGTCTCCCAAATTGACTCCACAACACCACTCGGTCAATCCGGATGGCCGGTTCTGGAACTGCTTGACCTGTCCAGGACCGGGGAAAGGCCGCTGGCTGTCTTGTTTGAAGAACCGGGCTGTGAAGCCTGTCGGCTCCTGCATGAAAAAACCTTCACGAATGAGGAAGCAGCACCGATCCTTGAACGGTTCAATCTCGTGCGATACAACCGGTGGTCTGGCGATCCAGTAACTCGACCAGATGGAACATCATCAACGATCCGACAATGGTCACAGGACCTGGGTCTTGGGTTTGCCCCGGCAATCGTGTTGTATGATGCGGGCGGTCAGCAGGTGTTGGTGCTGGATGCCATGTTCAAAACCTTTCACGTACTGGGTGCTCTGGAATATGTGGCATCCGGAGCCTATCAAAACGAGCCAAGTTTCCAGAGGTATTTGAGCGAAAGGGCTGACCTGATCCGGGAATCTGGCAAGGATGTCGATATTTGGCGCTATTGAATGCGGACCATGGCCGAGCTTTGGAGCTCGCAATACTGAATGCGATACCGGGGAATGGCAGTTGAACGTCCGGCTGATGCGCAAAGTTCCAAAAATACTGCTAAAATTTTAACCTGAGCCGTGCAACCGGACGGTCTTTCCAGCACTTCGGGAGTGCTTTTTTCAAGGCTGTTCAGGCATTTGACATGAATGAGGTCCAAACAATGAATATCGCCAGACTCCTGATCGCCCTGTTTTTGGTTTCTTCCAGTAGCATAGCCGGCACTATCCATGAAGCATTCCCGGCAAACATGCAGGATGTGCGGTTATATCAGTCAGGGTCTTCCTCCAACGACAATGCCGAAGATGCTGAAGAAGAAGAGCAAAGTTCTGGAACACCCGACGAACTGCTTCTCGAAACCGAACCGGAATGCTGATTCATAATGGCGGTTTTTGAAGTCAGAACGTCAACGATTTCCTTCAGGTCACCGGTATCTGCCTGTCGATCTCGAATTTCATCTTCGAGCAAGTCGCCGCGCGGGGAAGCGATTTATTTCGTCCGATTAAGGTACTGTTCATCATTAATACGGCATTCGCCCCAAATCTGTCCGGCATACAAGCCAATGCAGGGGACACCACACCTGCAGGCAGTCAATTCAGTAATCTTCCATCGGACATCAGGATTTTCCTGAACACTTGATTTTTCTGAACATTATCGCCCTGCAAATTTGCTATACTGATCAGCCAAACAACAAATCAGAAATGATATAGGAGGAGAATTCATGAAAAAATCCTTGATTTTCACTGTAGCTGCACTGGCCCTCGGCCTGAACATTAGTGCTCAGGCTGAAAACAAACCGGTCGGGATTACTCCGGATTTGATGTCGGTAACCATCATGCACAATGGCCAGCCCGTTGAAGTCATGCGGAACCAGGATAACAATAACACAGTGCTTCCGGCCTATTCCCGAACATCCCGTCCCTGTCCCCCATTTTGCATTCAGCCGATGTCGCTCGCACCGGGCGTAGAAACATTGGGCGAAATCGAGGTGCTTGATTATGCATCCAAAATGTCCGGGGGCGATTCCAGCATTCTGCTGATTGACTCACGCACGCCAGACTGGGTAGCAAAAGGCACCATACCCGGAGCCGTAAACATTCCCTGGACTGATTTGGTGCCGGCTAAAGGTGCTACCACAGAAGGCATCACCAGCATCATGGCCGATCAATTCAATGTTGCTACCGTTGGCGGGGCTGACGTTTTTGCGATTGATGAAGCACTGGCCAGCAACACGGTCTCTGAAGTATTCGATTACTCGAACTGCAAAACGCTGGTACTGTTTTGCAATGGCATGTGGTGCGGTCAATCACCGGCAAGCATTAAAACCCTGCTCCAATACGGCTATCCCGCCGAACGAATCAAGTGGTATCGGGGTGGCATGCAAACCTGGGAAATTCTCGGGCTGTCAACCGCCAAGCCCTGATCTTGATCATTATGGGGGCATCGGAATGGGCCCCCATTTCCTTTCTGCCCGGTGAATTGAATTGCGGAAACCGGCAGTTCAGGCGGCCTATCCCGGCTGGACAGTGACGGTCTCCATCATTGTGAGATAGTCACATGACTCGCATATTCCGGCAATCGCCCGGGTTCATCCAGATATAGCCGGACCACCCCTTCAAGCGCACTTATCTCAAGGCGCTCGATAGTCGCGGGCTGGATGTCTCCCGCCATGTCCGTCAAGCTGACTGACTCGCCCGCCCGCGGCATCGGTTCTTCCATCTCGCTCATTACAACCTCCAGGATTTTGACTCCGGCACCGAAAAGTATCAGGGTACCCGGGTCCACATCAGTATTGACCCGCTCTCCCGGATGCGAAGACCTATCCAGTATGACTCCGGATTCCGGTGCCAGGATACGGCTCAACCGAAGGTCATGCTTCTTTTCGGCCAGGGCCTGGACACGAAAGTCCCGGACATGCATGAGGTGCTTCCGGTTATTCTCGGATTCCTCCAGTTCACTAAGCGAGAGTGACCCCTCAACATACAATTCCTCGTCCCGGGCAAAGGCCCTGTTGGCTTCGGCAAGACGGGCATCTGCCAGTGCCAGGGCACTTTCAGCTGCTTTGAGTGCAGCTTCAAGATGAGCATCATGCAAGGTTAACAGCACTGCATTCTTGTCGACAAGCGCCCCCCTTTCAGCATTGACCGTATCCACCTCGCCACTGATTCCAACGCCCAGATGATAGACTCGCTCATGTGAAACCCGCCCAATCAAATCCCCGAAAGCCGGGGTTGAACACAGCATCAGCATATTCAGGTGAAGAAACAGAATCGACTGCTTGTTTATCCTCATGGCCGTTATCCGATTCAGGATTTATTCGTTTCGGGAACCAGCGGGGTTGTCAGCGTATCCAGCTGTTCCCAAATCATGACTTTTTCAAAGTTCGCCTTCATGACTCGGAACAAGGCTTTTGCAACATTCAGATTGCCCTCTCCAATATTCGCCCGGTAGTCTAATTCATATTCCAGCCTGATTCGATCCAGTTCGTGCTCCCGGTACTCCAGTTCCCTGTCTGCCGCATTTATTTCATCCTGACTGCTTTTCAGCTTCTGGATAAGCTCCAGGACTTGAATACGCAACTTATATTCGGTTGATCTCAATGCAGCATTGTGCCGGTCAATTTCTGCCATGGCCTCGGCAATTTCGGCATCCCTGCTGACTCCCGGGTGAATCGGAATTCTTAGAAAAGCCGAGGCTCGAAGGTCATCGCGGCTTCCGGCATAGCTTTCTGAGTAGCCAATCGCCTCGAACTGTAACCCCAGAGTCGGGCGCTGCATTTTTGCCGCTTGCAGACGCTTTTGACTCGCCGCAATATTTAAACGCACAATTTTCATCTGAGGCGCATTCAATAATACTTCTGCGAGAACTTCATCATAGTCGGGAACGGGGCGATCATAGACGGACAGGTCTGGTTCAAGCATTTGATCTGGATAGGCTTCCGGACGATTTAACGCCAGGGCAAGCCGAAGACGGCTTCTTCGCCTTTCATGGTCAATATCGCTGCGTATTGCAAACTTGTCAAGATAGAACACTTCTCTCTCGGCCACCTCGATCGGATTTGCGTCATCAAACCGCTCCATCTTCTCGAGTTGTCTGTCATACCGCAGGAATGCCAGTGTCATATCTTCATCAGCAACGATGTAGGCATAGTCTGACAAGATCACATCCAGGAAGGCCTCGATGACCCTGAGACGATTCTCGGCTCTGACTCTCTGGTAATTGAGCTTCGCAGCATCAAGGCCAAGACTGGCACTGGCTCGACGGGTTTTTGTCAAGCCAAAATCACTCAACGGAGTATTCACCACCAACCGTGCTCGGCTGTCATCGATAAATTCAGTGCTTGACGGAATATGTCGATCGGCCTGTCGAAGTTCAGCCTCCGCATAAACTTTAGTTGCCTGCCTTGCTTGTACAGACAGCACTTCAGCCTCGGCTTTGCTGATCGAGGCCTGTGCTGCCATGGCATCAGGATAGTTCCGATCGAGCATCTCCAGCGCCTGCTCCAACGTCAGCACATCAGGGAATGGCACAGGCACAATGGTTGTTGCTTGACCAGACTGAATGGTCAAGGTCATGAATACAGCCCATCCGGCCACCGACAGCCGGCGACCGGTTCCTGTTGACAGCATTTAAGCCTCTCGAGTAAAGCTTATCGGAAATAGGGTGTCAGGAATTTGCATGCTCCCGGCGGTACTTGCTGAATCTCATCTCCCGGTATTTCCCGTCAATAACATAGTTTCCGAGCAGAATGAAGTCATCGGCACTCTTGAGTGCTCCGGTATATCGGGTGATCAACTCACCCCGGGAATTGAAAAAGGCAAACACGGGGGTTGCCCGAACACGCATGGCCTTCAATGCAAATTCACTTTCTTCGATTTCATTGCCATCGAAGTCAATGACCATCAGATCGCCTTCTGCGTCCATGGATATGGTCCGGAAATTCTCCTGATAGAAGGTCTGGACCGTTGACCGATTGAGCACCTGTTTTTTCATTCTCTCGCACCATGGGCAGTCCTTTGTCTCGAACATGATCAAGAGTGCGGTCTTTTCCTCATCCTGAACGATCTCCAGTTCTTCCTGCAGGTCACCGAATGTCGCCTCAAAAAATCCCTCCGGGTCGACTAGGGTCTCCTCCGCCACAGCACTCTGAAAAATAATCAAAAACGCAATGAGCCAGCTTATTCGACCGGCCCGGGATCGTTTGCCTGAAGTGTTCATACCGTTCCAATCTCGCAATTTAATTTTGACGCTGATTCATTCGACTCGATAATTTTTCTGAACTGGATCAATTGGCGAATTCCGGTCATGGCCGGATTACTGGCTCCAAAGTGAAGCAAACAGATCTTGCATGGCCTGCCATGAATCCTGATCGGCTTGCTCGTTATATCCGACCGGGATACCGTGTTTTTGGGCGTTATGATCAGCCTTTGGACTGGTAAAGCCATGTCCCGCCCCCTGATGGACGATTACCGCATGGTTCGCGCCAAGTCGGACCATCTCCTTGCGAAATGCTTCAACATCATCCATGGAAACCATGGCATCATCCTCACCGTGACAGACAAGAATCCGGGCCTGAATACTGCCGGGCTCGGGCGCATGAAAGGGAGCGAGGATGCCATGAAAGCTCACGACTGCTGAAAGCGGCAATCCCAAGCGGGCCATATGCAATGCCATTGCCCCGCCAAAGCAGTATCCGATGGCTGCGGTTTTACCGGAATCGACATCCGGTTGTGTCAACAGGAAATCATGTCCTGCACGCAGGCGAGCGGTTGCTGCATTGATATCGTCTAAAACCGAATTCATGGCTGCCATAGCCTGCTCCGGATTTTCCGCTTGATATCCATCACCATACAAATCAATCCCAAGTGCCGTATAGCCTAGCTCCGCCAGCATGTCGCAACGGTGCCGGATATAGTCATTGATTCCCCACCACTCATGTATGACGATGACGCCCGGTGTCGGCTGGTGGCCTGATCTGGCTAATGCCAGATAGCCCTGGTGTTGTGTGCTGCCACATTGGTATTGAACGTTTTTACTTTGCGCATTCATAAAACAAGCTCCAGTCTCGCTGTGCAACCCCGTAATTATTCTGCATGGCTTTTTCCTGATAGCATTGACAAATTATCATACTCCAAAATCATTATCCGGTCTGACCCAATTTTAGGGGTATTCCGCACCCGTTAATCTGAATAAGGATTGAGAATGGCGGCAGTTATCCAAATTCGCCTGAAATCGTACAGGCAAGGCCTATAATCAACCAAACCCTGACTGTTTACATTATCCACAGATTTATGAAGCACCTCCCCTTGATGTTTAACGTGTCAGGCCGACGATTCCTGATCGTTGGAGGCGGAAACATCGCCACTCGTCGTGCGCGGGTCATTGATCAGGCAGGCGCCGTGATTAATGTTGTGGCCAAAAGTGCAACCGAGGAAATTAAGAACATTGCAATCCAGGGAGGAGGAATTCATATTGAACGATCCTGGACAGCAGAAGATATTGCCGAAGACTATGCATTCGTGATTGCCGCTACGGATGACCACCAGCTCAATGACGAAATTCGTGAGGCATGCCTGGCAATGAACATTCCGGTTAACGTGATAACGGATGCATCCTCATCGGACTTTACATTCCCCAGTGCCATTTACAGGCCGCCGATGACGATTGCAGTATCGAGCGGCAGTGCCTCTCCCCTGCTCGCTCGACTTCTTGCCGAGCGCATCAATGCGCTGATTCCGGACAGCTATGGGCGATTAGCCGCAATGGTCGGAAAATACCGGCATAAGGTTCGAGAGGCTTTTGCAAGTCCCGATGATCGAAAGCACTTTTGGGGGAGAGTGCTTAGAGGTGCGGTGGCAGAACACGTGTTCTCGGGAAACCCGGAGGATGCTGAAGCTTTACTTGAAAGCTACCTCGATGAACCTGAAAACCACATCGGAGTTGGCGAGGTTTACCTGATTGGTGCGGGGCCGGGTGATCCTGACTTGTTGACTTTTCGTGCCTATCGGCTACTCCAGCAATCTCAGGTTGTGCTTTATGACCGCTTGGTTTCGAAGCCTATTCTTGACATGGTAAGTTCGGAGACAACCATGATTCATGTCGGCAAGCGCCGGTCTCATCATGCCGTACCCCAAGCCGACATTAACGAGATGCTTGTCGAACATGCCCGGAAAGGGTTGCGGGTTGCGCGGCTCAAGGGTGGCGATCCGTTCATCTTCGGTCGAGGCGGTGAGGAAATCGAGAAGCTGGCCGAGCAACGCATTCCCTTTCAGATAGTCCCGGGCATTACTGCTGCTTCCGGTTGTGCCAGCTACAGCGGCATTCCGCTCACCCATCGTGATCATGCGCAATCGGTCCGTTTTGCGACCGGGCATCTTCGGGACGATACTGTCAATCTGCCTTGGGACCAGCTGGCAGTGGAAGACCAGACGGTTGTGATCTACATGGGGTTGAGCGGTTTACCCATCATCTCCGAACAACTCATCAAACACGGCATGTCCCCCGACATGCCGGCATCGCTCATTGAACAGGGCACCATGCCGGATCAAAGAATCCATTGCGCGACAATTTCAACTTTGCCTGCTCTGGTCGAGCGGGCCTCGGCCAAGGCACCGACTTTGTTGATCATCGGCACAGTTGTTGAACTCCATCGAAAACTGCGATGGTTTCGTGAAAACACTGATATCAAGGATTCGCAGCTCGAAATCAATTAGAATCAGGCCATCAAAGCGGTCTGTGCAAATCATGGACTTGATGGATTATGCGACTTGGCGAGACACTTTCCATTCCGGCGATACACCCCCCCCCAATTGCCTGACCCTTGGCTTCCCCTGTGGTGTTTGTGGTCGAATTTCAGGGATGTGCCACAAAGGATTAAACAGAATCAAGCATTCAAATCCATGTTTACTGATATCAGTGAATATCCATTTACCGGTCAAGTAAAGGCAGGATTTCTGTCTTGCCTGCCATGACATATATCACATCATCTTGAGACGTGAACCCAAATCAACAGGCATGATAACGTGCCTTGTCTTCAACTTCCGCAATCAGCTGTGAAGTCAGTGGTCTGCCATGCACTGACATGTCAAATCGCCGCCTTCTCCGGTTATCTTTTGCAATCACCGATTGTGATTTCGAATTGATCGCGCTATGCCTTGGTTAACTAAAGGTCCAGCCCTGTTGGACACCTCAAACATCAATTAAATTTGACAAAGGGCACAAATATTGTATATGATCATCATATACAACAATGATTGATTTTACGCCAGTAACGGGTTTTCAATGGGATGATGGCAATCTTTACAAGAGTGCCAGGAAGCATGGGGCTGACTTGTTCGAGGCCGAACAGGTTTTCTTCAATGATCCGTTGCTGATTTTGGTGGACATGGCGCACAGCATTGATGAACCTCGTTATCACGCACTCGGACAGACTGACGAAGGAAGGCAACTGCATATCAGTTTCACAATGCGGGCCATGGAAACCCGGATTCGCATAATGTCAGCCCGTTCCATGAGCAGAAGAGAGAAGAATTACTATGCCGAAAACACTTAAGCCCATACCCAGCTTTTCCTCTGAGCAGGAAGAGCGCGATTTTTGGGAGCAAACCGATTCTATCGACTATGTTGACTGGTCGAAAGCCAAACGGGTGCGCATGCCGAACCTCAAGCCCTCCTCCACCTCTATTTCTCTGCGTTTACCCGTCTCACTGCTGGAACGAATCAAGATCATTGCCAACAAGCGCGATATGCCTTACCAGTCCCTGATCAAGTTCTGGCTTTCAGAGCAAGTCAAAAGCCAGGCAGTAGCGAAACGCTGAATTTGTATTGGCCTGCCTTGCATGCCCTCTTAAGAATGCGGATCATGCAGCAACAGCAAAGAGGCGAGCCAGCAATGTGGGGAGCTGGACATCAGGCCGGTAACTGCAGTCAGGGAATCTCTGTTTATTTTAATGCCTGATTCTGTTTTCGAGAATTGCCCGTAAGCCTGCCGATTTTTGGGTTCGCTTGTGAATCTATTTGTCGGTTCTGAACAGATCCTGAAGAAATGTGCACAATGTTCTACCTTACGACTACTTCGGTGAAATCAGGTTTTCAGCAAGCCTTGTACAGCTGGTTTGACGCTCGCCAATCCATAGCGTGTGGACCTGCCTCTACCTGACAACGGAACAAGCATTCCCTTTGCCAACAGGTCAGAAAGGTCGCGAGCAGCGGTTCGATTGGGACATTTGGCAATGGCCACATATTTCCGGGTCGTGATTCCTCCTTCAAAACCCGTTAGACCTTCAGCAAACACCCGACTTACCATCTTGGCTTGCCAGTCATTCAACTGGTCGCCATAAGCTTCGTAGAAGCGTGTCTTGGTCAACACGAAATCCACTTCATCCCTCGCAATTTCCTGCGCTCGTATGACCTGATCGGCAAAGTAGTCGAGCCAATGATCAAGATCCGGGCTCCCGCGGCTCGCTCTCTCCAGTTCCAGATAATTGGATTTTTATCTGCCTCGATCACTGTCGCAAGACAGGCTGTGGTTGGATAGCCCAGGCTTTGGGAAAGTGCATGATCTGAAATAGCCCTGCCGACTCGTCCGTTTCCATCATTCAAAGGGATGAATCACTTCAAACCAGAGATGTGCAATCCCAGCTCAGGCAATTCCTGATAGCCTCTGCCTCCGATTAGGGAACTAGCCCGCTTGTACCAGTCGAGAAATGTTGCCATCTCTTCCGGTACTTGAGCTGCCGACGGGGCTTCATGGCGAACCTTTTCCCGTCCGTAATATCCGCTTACTAATTTGCATTGGAGACGGATCGTTTCGGTATGCTCCGCGCAGAATGGACGAGTGGCACTGCTCAGGGACAATCATGGACTGCCACTTGCCCAGTAAATCATGCGTCAGAAAATCTTGCCAGTTCTTTCGAACATCCACCAGCAAAGAAGCAGCATCTGCCGATTTCCGGTCTGCGTTGTCCGACAGCGTATCTTGATGTAATCAAGGAAAGTAGCGAAGACCGAACCGAATCCCTGTCCAGATTCTCACCCTCGATAGCACTAGTTTTTATGGCTTCCGAAAGCATCAGGTTAACCACGGCATCCTTCTGGGATGTCATCGACAATGCATCAAACTGGCCAGCCAGACGCTCCGAACTTATCCGAAACTCAATCTCCCAATCATCAAGCTTGCGATGATCATAGCGAAAATTGACCAGTCCGGATGTTGCCATATCCATCTCATGGCACAATTTTTAACCTTCATTCACGCTATATTGCTTTATTATGGCGTGATTATGAGGCTTAATCACGCCAAATTCTCTGAATACATGGTTGCATGCTTTCGAGCACAATACCCGGGAAGGCTGGATAATACACAGAACCAAGCCCGCAAAGCGGTTCGCACAAATCATGAATTGGATAGATTATGCGGCTTGGCAGGAAATTTTCCATGACAGCAGACACCCTCGGAATACGCCCCCATGTATTTTTCCATAACCCGTATGTTGGCTTCCCCTATGGTGTTTGTGGTCGAATTTCAGGGATATGCCACAAAGAATTAAACGGAATCAAGCAATCAATTCCACGTTCACTCATTCTGGGAAATATTGGTTTGCCAATCAAGTCAAGCATTGTTTTCATGTCCTACTATAATGCACTTCCATGAATTATCAACTTGACTCGGAGGTCACCGCATTCCTCGATAAGTCTGCTTCGGCCTATC
>JAPYNK010000136.1 GCA_028285825.1 Arenicellales bacterium
CCGGATGCCCTGGCAAACACTAAAATGCGGTTGTTTGCCGGCATATCAACTGATTCTCGAAAATCCAGATAACGGGATTCGGCAAGACGCAGGACTTCATGATCATCGCGTATGCCCTGCTCCGGATTCCGTGACTTCAGGTATCGATCAAACGAGGCATTGCTGGCACTGGTGTACTCGCCATCTCGATTGAACGGACCGTAGATGAGAAATTTTCCGGACGTGGCCAGAACCTGCGAGACGCCCGTGAACATGTCAACAACCCGGTTCCAGGACATAATGTGTGCGGTGTTGGCACTGAAAGCACCATCATATCGACCCGGCGGCATGCGAATGCGGGCCCAGTGATCACTATTCCCGACATCCAGTTCAATCGGTCTGCCGATATTCTCATGGCCCGCCTGTGCGACAGTCTGCTGGATCCAGACATGGTTAGACACGAGGTCGCTGGTCTGCCAGAATATGCCCGGCATCTGGCCTGCAAAAAAGGCGGCATGCTGACCTGTGCCTGATCCGATCTCCAGAATACTGCCCTGCTCGGGAAACTGCGTACGGATCACTTCCAGAATGGGCAACCTGTTACGCTCTGCCGCTTCTGACAAGGGAGAATATCCAGCCATGATTCAATGGAAACAGAGCATCTGAAAAATTTCAGGAAGCATTACTGGAACGGGCCACTTCACAGACATCGGAATTGGCAATTTCCCGATCAAACAGGCCTTGTGCAACAACGCTCAGACCACCAGTGAGAAAGCCCGCGAAAAGCGATGCTCCGGTTTTCGCGAGGCCCTCGGCATCGGCAACCAGTTCGGGATTGCGCAGCGTACCACCGACCTTGAAGAGCTTGGCTACGGTATTGATGCTGATGCCAAGCCCCTTGCGGGCCTTGGATGAGAACACGATATCCAGCTTTTCGCTCGGCAGATCAACCTGACCCGACCCGAGAATCGTGAAGTCCTTCATTTTCAGGGCCAGGGAATTTTCCAGAAACGCGATGCCATCCTGAACCCGGAAACTTGCAACGCCACATTCCATCAAGTCGAAATCTTCCTGAAACTGCAGGGAAAGGATCAAATTGAACATGCCAAAGATCAAATCCCCGAACACGAAGCTTTCCCCTACCTTTACCCCGACATCACTCACTTCAAAATTGAAATGGCCATTGGCACTCGAGGCCATTTCAGACATGGAATGACCTTCGGCAGTCAAGTCAAGATCAATCGAAAACACGCTATCCAAGTTTTCGGTCCCGCGGAAGTTGTGATCGAGTGCATCAACGTCGACACTGTCTCCCTGTATACTCATCCGGGATTTCCAGCCAGACCCGGCTGGATGAAGGTTAAACGCGATTTCGACAGGCTTGTTTTCGGCATGTCCTGCCACATTCATCCTTAACGTGCCGTCACTTATCCTGAAGTCGCCCGACAGATCCTGGAGCATGAAGACCTGACCACGATAATGCCCAATATCCAGCTCGAGATCGAGATTGAGGCCATCTAGCCAGGATAAGTCAAGCTCCCGATCCGAAAAAAAAGGTCCGTCTTTCTCTTTAGGCTGGAAAATCTTCTCTATGCTGAATTCATGGGTCTGTAGATATCCTTCAATGTCATGCTTGCCGGACGGAGAATAGTCAACCTTGAATTCTCCCGTCAAGTCCTGCTCTCTCAGTTTTCCCTTCAAGTGTACTTCAACAATTCCGTCCGGATTGTTGGCAACCTTGAGCTGCCCTTCGGCCGGCACTTTTTGAAAGCGGCTGTTTTTGGCAAACCGGTTCAGTTGCGACAGCTCCTGAACCTTGAAGTCAATATTGAGGTTCCGGGTAATCATGGGATTCAGGGTTTCAAAGGATCCGGTTGCCTCTATCCTTGCATCGTCGTTCAGCAAATTAACCGACAAGTCATTAATCTGCACCTGTCCCTTGTCAAAAACCAGATTCAAGTCGGCTTCCAGCGATTCAGCAAGAATCGGATGTCTCTCGACATGTTCGGCATCCAGCAAGCCGGAATAGCGGCCCTGACTGTCGCGGATGCGGATACTTAGGAGGCCTTTCCGGTTCGGCGACTGGATGCTGTCAAGGTAGCCGGTTGCACTAGCCAGATCATCCGAGACCTCACTTTCGATCTCGATGCTACGCAAATCAAACAGGATTCTCCCGTTTGGTTCGCGTTCCAGATGCAGGCCTGCAGTTCCCCTGAGCGGAACAATCGGGGAAACAAGGCTTTGCAGAAAATCGGATTTGCTGATTTTCTCCATGAATGTTGACTGCCCGGCTGTTGCCTTAATGTTGAACATGCCGATATCGCCAATTCCAAATACCCGTACGCTGCCATGGGCGGCAATTTCCAGATCGTCTTCAACCACTTCAACATGAAAATCATCCAGTAGCCAGTTTTCATCTGCAGATTTTCTGAGTACCGTGCTTGCAAGCACCGGGCTGGTGTCCGGCCAGTTTTTCCGGAATGCTTTCCCGATGCTCTTCGCAGAATCAGCCTGACCCTGAATCTCGATGGTCATGCTGTCGAATCCGTCGGAGAGTGAATAGAAAGCCACACCATCTAGTTTAATTCCGGGTAGCCGGCCGACCAGGTCAATCTGGTCCAGGAACGGTTGCGAATCCGTAATTCCCAGGGTTGTACGGGCTTCAAGCTGAATCTCTTGCGGCAATCTGGTTTGCCTGAGTTGCAGCAAGCCTTCACGATCGAAAAATCCGTCAATTTTCAAATGGCCATTCATGCCGGAGGCTGAAGTCGATAATTTTCCAATTGCGGTTACCCGGGCCTGTTTGGCAACTGCCTGATTCGAACTCAGTTTCACCTCATCAAGAACCAGCCCTTCAGGCTCAATTTGCAATTTTGAATTGAGGTTGACAGGAAGCAGAAAATCGAAAGCCGGAGGGATGAATGCTGCATCCTTGGTGAATTCTGCCTCAACAGTCCCGTCCATGCTCCAGACTTGATTGAGCAATTCAAGCCGGCCATCGAGGCTGGCGTTTATGCCCTGGCCCTCAATCAGGGCTTCGCTTGGCACGAAGGCAATCTGTCCTGGGCTTCCGGAAATACGACCCTTTATGCTCACATTCAGATTATCAGCCATCCGGAAAGTGGCAGGCAGGCCAGAATCTTCAACTGTTCCAGCTGCCTCAAGCTCGAGATCAATGTCATCCAGGGTTATCGGCTCACCCGGTTCGCTGAGTACGCGTACATTGATGCCGTACGCAGAACCCTGCAGTTCCAGGGATTTCAAGGACAATGAATCAAGTTTGTCTGGCGCGGATACATCGAACTGCAAACTGAAACCGGAAAACCTGTCCAGATTGAGCCCGGGGCCATGAAAATGGGAAACCAGGTCTGATGAGTCATTCACGGCGACATGAACCGTCAGAAAAATATCGCCAAGCCCCTGAATATCGCCGACCATGCCTTCAGCATAGACCGTGTTTGCCCGATTCAGCACATAACCCTCGATAGCCACCGCGCTGGAATTGTCCATGAGCAGTGAGCGAATACCGGCAAATGCTCCCGATAGCATCATGCTCACACCATCGACACTTCCTTCGTAGACGATCACCGTTGATTCCGCATCAAATGCCCGAATCTCAAGCAAGCTAGCCGTGACTACGGATTCAATCGAGTCATTGATCGAGGTTATGGTGCCATCAATGATCTTGAGGCTCTGAAAATACTGAATCACCCAGTTTTCAATTCCCCCCGAGGAAGTGTCATCAGATTTGTCCTGGACCGCCAGCTTCGGGATGTCTTGTTCCCCGGTCAGGTTCTTCCAGAGAGCCTCAAATGAAATTTTCAATCGAGCCTGAGCGAACTCCAGCTTGGCTTGCGAGGCACCGAGCTTCATTCCGCTGATCGCGAGACCGTCAATGCGTATGTCCGGACCCCAATCCCAACCGATAACAACCTTGTCGAATGAGGCCTCGCCACCAGTAGCGGAACTGATATAATTGATGACTGGCTGTTTCGGAATCCACAGATTGACCGCCATCACCAAAGCGGCACACAACCCTATCACTGCAACCAGGGAAGCAAGGATGCCTTTTAATGTCGGGAATCGTTTCAATGAAAATGTTCAGGGCTTCGCATGCGGAAACCCAGCTCTGGAAATCTGAGCGATTAATCAGTCTGTGTTGATCTCAACTATAACCTATTCAATTGGCGATATCCGTGTTAAATCTTGTTCACAGTCCAGCTTTACCGAATACCGAACAAGCCAGTTCGGTCAACCACAAGAAACTTCGAAAGCGGCTTCGCAGGAACACTGGACAGGCCATCGCAGATTTTCGCATGATAGCGGACAAGGATCGGATTATGGTCTGCATGTCCGGTGGCAAGGATTCATATACGCTTCTCGACATGCTCATCCAGCTGAAGGTTACGGCACCCATCGATTTTGAAATCACCGCCGTCAACCTGGACCAGAAACAGCCCGGACACCCGGAACATGTTCTTCCCGAGTATCTCAAGTCGCTTGGTGTGCCGTATGACATCATTGAGCAAGACACCTACAGCATTGTTACGGACTTGATTCCGAAAGGCAAAACCATGTGCAGCTTGTGCTCGCGTCTGAGGCGTGGCATCCTGTACAAATATGCCGCACAACATGGAATTACCAAAATCGCGCTCGGCCATCATCGGGAAGACATCATGGAAACCCTGTTTCTGAATATGTTCAACCAGGGGTCCATCAAGGCCATGCCTCCCATTTTACAAAGTGATGATGGCACCCATATCGTAATCCGTCCACTTGCCTATTGTGCAGAAAGGGATATTGAAAAATATGCCTGCTGGAAAAATTTTCCGGTCATTCCCTGCAATCTCTGTGGTTCACAGGAAAATCTTCAGAGAAAGAAAATCAAGGCAATGCTGAAAGAGTGGGAGAAATATCCGGGGCGAATCGAGAATATTTTTCGCAGCATTTTCCATGTGGTTCCCTCCCATCTTGCGGATCGGGAATTATTTGATTTTGGGCAGATTGGCTCTGCGAGGGACGCCTGGCTGCCGGACTCAATCCACGCGCATCAATCCTGAACTTCTGGATTTTGCCTACAGGATTTGCTTATTCAGTTTGCGATTGATCCAGCAATTCCCGCTGATCCTCTATGATCAGGCGCAATTCTCCTGCAGAGGATGCCGCATCTCCCGGATTCCGCTGAATGCGAACCATGGCCGCGATATTGGTTTGCAGCGCTTCTCTGATCAACTCAACCTGTGACCGGAGTGTGGCATTTTCCGTCCTGAGCAGTTCATTCTGGTCCTGCAGCAATCGGATTTGCTCAGAGTGATCCACGAAGCCCACATCCGTCTGGCCAAAGTAGGCACCGGCAGCGAACACTGCAATGGCAACAATGAAGAAAACCAGAATTCGGGTCATCGCTCAGGGAACAAGCGCCGCATTATTCAAGCCGGTTGTCTCATCAATGCCAACCATCACGTTCATGTTTTGGATTGCCTGGCCAGCCGCGCCCTTGACCAGATTGTCCTCAACAGCAAGTATCGTTATCATCCTTCCGTCCTGCGGGCGATGCAGTGCGATGCGACAGCAATTCGACCCTCTGACGCTACGAACATCCGGGTGACTTCCTGCTGGCATAACCCTGATAAATGGTGTGGCAGCATAACGGTTGGCATAGATTTCAGTCAATGCTTCAACGGAGGTGTGTCTGTGCTTGTCATCAAGCCTAGCATACAGGGTAGCATAAATACCGCGATTCATTGGAATCAAGTGCGGGGTAAATATCATACTGACCCGGCCAGAAGCGGCTGAAGCAAGTTCCTGCAGAATCTCTGGCAAGTGGCGGTGCCCCGATGCTCCATAGGCCCGCAACGAGTCGCTTGTCTCGGAAAACGAAAGAGCAAGATCAGCCTTTCGTCCGGCACCGGAAACCCCTGACTTGACATCGGCAATCAGAGAATCAGGTTCAACATGACTGCCTTCCAGAAGCGGCAGGAAGCCGAGTTGCACAACAGTAGGATAACAGCCCGGATTTGCAACTAGCTTCGCCGTGGGCAGCCGATCATAGTTGAATTCAGTCAGTCCGTATACCGCCTGCTCCAGCAATTCGGGGCAGGCGTGCGTCATTCCGTACCAATGTTCCCAGACCTTGACATCGCGCAATCTGAAATCGGCGGACAGGTCGATGAAGCGC
>JAPYNK010000137.1 GCA_028285825.1 Arenicellales bacterium
GACATCGAAATAGTCGGCATGCCATTACCCATTCCCGAAATTGGCGATAGTGTAGCTGTCAGCGGTATCTGTCTGACTGTGGTGCAGATTGACAGCAACCAGTTCAGTTTTGATGTGTCCGGCGAAACCCTGAGTCGAACCTTGATTGACAAATGGCGTCATGGAGATCGGGTCAACATCGAAAAAGCCCTGACCCTGTCCACACCTCTCGGCGGTCATCTGGTCTCTGGTCATGTTGACGGAATTGGCACCATGCTGTCCTTCAAAGAATCCGGTTCATACAGAAATATGCGATTCCGAATCGGTCGGGAAATCGCGAAGTTTCTGGCTCAGAAAGGTTCAGTTGCAGTTGATGGAATCAGTTTGACGGTTAACAGTATCGTCGATGATGTGCAATGGACGGAATTTGACTTGATGGTGGTGCCCCATACACTAAGACAAACCACCCTGGGTGAACTTTCTTCCGGTGATTCAGTGCATATTGAGGTTGACCAGATTGCCCGCTATATTCATCGCTTGGGCAGTTTCAAAACCGACAAAACGATTGAGTTGAACCCCTCAACTTAATAAATCAGGCATGAAGAAGGTGGGAAGGATCTCCAGTTAATCAGGTCGGGCGATTCAGAAATTTCCGTTCAGGGATGCAGAAGAGCAATCCGGATCTACCGGCATTTTTTGACCGGTTTGTGCCATCGGAACCTCCATTTTGTCATGGGGCCAGAATATGAGGCTCCATGCACTTGAAAGGGGCGGCAGGGATATCCGAATGTTCTGGCTGCACTCCATGGTCAACAACAGAGATTTCACTTGTTACTGACGGACTTCCCGGATTGGCATTGCATTGTCCAGTGGCCCCGCTTATGATTCGGGAGATCTGGGATTGCAGTTTCTAACTGGAAAAATGAGTGTCTGATACCTCTGATTGTCCGCTTTACTGCGCCGGTTTCCTGATAATGTCGGCCCGTTCATCGGTAGCTGGATAATTGCTTCACTTCCCGGCTTGACTGGAACACAATAGATAAAGAAACAGTGTCTGATTTACAAGTTAATCCAATTGAAGAAGTCCTGGAAGAGTTCGGCAAGGGCAATACGGTCATCATGGTTGATGATCAGGATCGGGAAAATGAGGGCGATCTGTTTGTTGCTGCCGAGGCAGTTAACGATCGGCATATCAACTTTATGGCTTCAAAGGCCAGGGGACTGATTTGTCTGGCTCTTACGGAAGAGCGCTGTAATCAGCTGGAATTGCCTCTGATGGTCAGTCGCAACAATGCCCGCTTCTCAACCAACTTTACGGTTTCGATAGAAGGGGCTCGCGATGTAACGACAGGCATATCGGCACAGGATCGGGCCAGAACCATTCAGGCCGCGGTTGCGCCGGGTGCATCTCCAAAGGACATTGTAACCCCCGGTCACGTGTTTCCAATCAAGGCTCAACCGGGCGGAGTATTGACGAGAGCCGGCCATACTGAAGCCGGCGTTGACATGGCAAGGCTGAGCGGCTTTGAACCGGCAACGGTGATTTGCGAAATCTTGAGAGAGGATGGCACCATGGCAAGATTGCCAGACTTGATGGACTACGCCAGGGAACACCGACTTAAAATTGGGACTATCGCAGATTTGATTCGTTATCGTCTTGACCATGATCCAACCCTGATTCGGATTTCAGAGCATTACTTGACTCTTGAACATGGCAAGTTTCGAGGTTTTGTCTTTCGTGATGAAGTTGAAGGAGGAACCCATTTTGCTCTGGTCAAGGGTGAGCTGTCGAGCAACAAGGTGGTTCCGGTTCGTGTGCATGTCCATCGTGGAGCACTGGATGTTATCCTCAATCCTCAATCCACATGGAGCTGGACGCTTGAGAATGCAACGGCCTCAATTGCGGCTGAAGAAGTCGGTGTGGTCGTAATTCTGTCCTATAATGAAACTGCCGATGAGCTGGTCAAGCGCATTCGCACCAACTCCGGGTCAACGGATCGTGTAGTCGATCCGGATCAGTCAAGCGAACCGCAGGATCTGCGCATGCTGGGTGCGGGCAGTCAAATTCTGGCCGATTTGGGAGTCCGCAGGATTCTTGCACTGGGGCGATCCAAACGCACCCACGGCCTATCCGGATTCGGGTTGGAGATCGTTGACTACGTTGAAACTCCAGCACAACTTCAGGAATGGAAGCATGCCAATCAATGAAATTCACGCCGATTTGACCAATTGCAGTGGCCGATATGCCATTGTTGCCGGTAAATTCAATCGGTTCATTACAGACCGATTGATCCATGGCGCCATTGAAGTTTTGACGAAAAACGGCATTCGGGAAGCAAATATTGAATGCGTTTGGGTTCCGGGTGCCTTTGAAATCCCGCAGACAGCCAGAGTGTTGGCCGAAACAGGCAAGTACAAGGCAGTAATTACGCTTGGTGCGGTAATTCGAGGAGGTACGCCACACTTTGATTATGTCGCCGGCGAATGTGCCACAGGCATTGCCCGAATTAACGAAAGCTCAAATATTCCGGTCATATTCGGCGTATTGACAACCGATACAACTGAACAGGCCATCGAAAGGGCTGGACTGAAAACCAACAAGGGCTCCGAAGCGGGCATTGCCGCATTGGAAATGGTGGGCATAATGAGCCAGATCGTGAAGCATTGATCCAGACCTGCGATTCACCAGAGAATAAGGCCTATCACCGGATAAACCAGGAGTTGAAGAGCGTGAACAACAGTCAGCATCTGGCTAGACAGACCGCAGTACAGGCACTTTACCAGCACAGCTTGACCGGCCAGTCATTTTCGGAAATTGAAGATAGTTTCATTTTCAACAAGAAATTATCGGGTAAATATCAGAAGTTTTTCTTATATTTGGTAAGGGGTATAGCACCGCATACCGGCGATATCGATAAACTGTTCGATCAACATCTTGATCGAGCTAAGAGCCAGTTGGACCTGGTGACACTGTCGGTACTCAGGGTCGGTGCATTCGAACTTGCCCATCAGCCCGATACACCCATGAAGGTCATCATCAATGAAGCGGTTAATCTGGCCAGGGAATTCGGATCCGATCAGGGATACAAATATATCAACGGGGTACTGGATAAAGTGGCAAGGGAGGTAAGGGGAGATCAAGAAACCTGATTTTTCCGACCTGTTTGCCTCACCGGGAAATTTTCTGGCACTCGGCCTTGGCTCTGGCTTGATTCCCAGAGCTCCCGGGACTGCGGGCAGTGTGTGTGCCATGCCTATTGTCTGGTTGATGGGGCAAATTGAGCCGGTATTCCTGTATGGCATTGTCTGTGCGACCTGTATTGTGGCTGGGGTCTGGGCATGTGAAGGGGCAGGCCGGCATTTAGGCAAGCCGGATCATCCGGCGATTGTGTGGGATGAAATCGTAGGCATGCAGATTACCATGATACTGGTCCCCGTCACCTTGGCTAACCTGATGATTGGATTTTTGCTGTTTCGTTTTCTCGATATAGCAAAACCATGGCCTGTAAGCTGGTTCGACAGGAACATCAAGGGCGGTTTGGGCGTAATGCTGGACGATATCGTGGCAGGAGCAATCGCGTCAGGGGTATTGTATGGGGTGTCCTTCCTGTAAAATTGCGCGGCATCGCCGATCCCGTATTTCAACGAGCACATAATCAGCAGCAAATCGGTCGTGAATCCCGAGCGTGACTGCAATCATTTTGTTTTGAAATGTGTTAGATTTGCCTTGACTCCAGAGTCGATTTCCAAGCTTTAAAACGTGATGTTTGATTTTCAACAACCTGTGCTCAGAACCGACATTTCCGGCATGCCGCTGGAATGGATCGACTACAAGCGTGCGGTGACCCTGGTGACTCTCGATCAGGTTGCCTATACCTGCGGCGATTTTGAATTGTCCATTGCAGGAGGCCGTAACCGGATTACCGGCGAGCAAAGCATCGTTGAAATTAACTCGATCATCGCGACCCAGGGCCATTTTCGTTCAACCCCGGGCGAGGGAGCCCGCTATTCTCCGCCCTTGCACAATCTCCCCCTGTTTCAGAGAGATGGCTACCTTTGCCTGTATTGCGGTGATAAATTTCATTATCGAGAGCTCTCACGAGACCATGTTACGCCATTCAGTCAGGGCGGGCAGGATACATGGACGAATGTGGTAACTGCCTGCGTTAGGTGTAACAACTTCAAGGCGGGCAGAACTCCCGAAGAGGCGGGCATGGCTTTACTCGCTATTCCGTTTACTCCAACCCGTGCTGAATATATATTTTTGCAGGGAAAACGGATTCTTGCCGACCAGATGGAATTCTTGAAATCCCATTTTCCAAGAACCAGCCCATTGCGTAATCGAACGTAACAGGATGGGCAAAACAGGAGAGAAATTTATATGACGAAGTTCAAGGCATTTCGAATCCACAGGATCGAAAAGGAAATCAAGGCTGGTTATGAAGAGATCAGCATAGACGATCTCACCGAAGGAGAGGTGGTCGTTCAAGTGGAATGGTCGGGCATCAACTACAAGGATGTTCTGGCAGCTACCGGGAAAGGTGCGATACTTCGACAATATCCGTTAAATGGCGGAATTGATTTAAGTGGAACCGTAAGCGAATCTTCAGCGGCCGAGTTCAAGCCCGGCGACAAGGTGCTGGTCTGTGGATGTGGCTTGTCGGAAACTGCTGATGGAGGATATGCGCAATACGCAAGAGTCAAGGCTGGCTGTCTGGTTCCATTGCCTGACGGAATGACGACCCGGGAAGCTATGGCCATTGGCACAGCGGGGTTTACTGCTGCGATGGCAGTTGTACGCATGCAGGAGAACCGTCAAACGCCAGATATGGGACCCATTGTCGTAACCGGAGCAACCGGTGGTGTTGGCTGCCTCGCGATCGATATGCTGGCTTCCAATGGGTATGAGGTGGTGGCTTTCACAGGCAAGTCGGATCAGCATGCATTCCTGAAAGAACTCGGGGCCAGTGATTTTGTTGATCGGCATACCGTCGAAATGGGCGATAAGCCGCTGGAGAGGGCAGTCTGGGGCGGTGCTGTTGACAATGCAGGCGGCAATACCCTGGCCTGGCTCACGCGAACAACCAAGCCATGGGGAAACATTGCGTCAATCGGACTGGTTGAGGATTATCGATTGAGTACCACGGTCATGCCATTTATCTTGCGAGGCGTATCGCTTCTCGGCATCAATTCGATCGAAATGTCCAGCGATTACCGTGCTCTGGTGTGGTCACGCATCGCTCAGGACCTGAAGCCTCGCCATCTTGACAGCATTGTCACAAGGGAAATCCAGTTTGATCGACTTACCGATACGTTTCAAGATTATCTTTCTGCCAGTAACACCGGGCGAACGATTGTTAGAATTCAACATGATGAGGACGAATAATGCGGGACTACCCGGCAAGTGCGCTCAAGAGAAGTTTTCAGCTTAAACCCGACAGGACACCGGACGTAAACGACCGGATCGAAATCGGCCCGAGTCCGCTGAGCTACAGGGAATGGGCCGATTCAGGAGTTGAATGTCCTGATATGCCAGCCCTTCGCGAATACCGCCTGTCGCGGGTACGCGATCAACTCAAACACCATGACTGTGCCGGCATTCTGCTTTTTGATCCGATCAACGTCCGGTATGCAACCGACAGCACGAACATGGTGATTTGGATTACGCATAACTCGGCCCGAGCTTCCTATATCGCGACCGAAGGGCCGGTGGTGATATTCGATTTCCATAATTGCCAGCACTTGAGTCATCATCTGGAGCTGATCGATGAAATTCGTGACATGACCCCGTTTTTCTATTTCGCGGGGGGAGACCGCTGTGAAGAAAAGGCCAATCTCTTTGCAGCTGAAATCCATGATCTGGTGCGACAGTACGGGGGTGGCAATAAACGTGTTGCAATCGACAAAATTGAAATCTCAGGCCTACGCGCACTCGAAAGACAGGGAGTTGAGATCGTCGATGATGGCATGGAGATGCTGGAAATGGCTCGCAAAATCAAGAATGAGAATGAACTGAGGGCCATGCGCTGCGCAGTCGCATCCTGCGAAGCTTCCATCAAGGAACTTGAGCAAGCCCTCGTTCCGGGTATTAGCGAAAACGAACTATGGGCCTATCTGCATTTTGGAAATATCCGTCGGGGCGGAGAATGGATTGAGACCCGCATCCTGTCATCCGGCCCCCGGACCAATCCATGGATGGCTGAATGCGGACCTCGAATTATTCAGCAAGGGGATCTGGTTGGGCTCGATACCGATCTTGTTGGAGTATACGGTTACTGCGTCGACATTTCCCGCACCTGGTTGGCAGGAGATGCAAAAGCAACCGACACGCAGCGCGAACTCTTCAGTGTGGCTTATGACCACATCTCGAACAACATGGAACGTCTGCGTCCCGGCCTTAGTTTCCATGACTTGACGTTTGGAGGACATCAATTGCCCGAGAAGTACCGCAAGGAGCAGTACAGCGTTCGATATCATGGGGTAGGGCTATGTGATGAGTATCCGGCAATTCCCTATCCTGAGGCCTGGCATAGGAGTGGATATGACGGTGTCCTGGAGCTAGGAATGTGTCTTAACGTAGAAGCCTACATCGGCGAACATGGCGGGCATGAAGGAGTAAAACTCGAGGAGCAGATCGTGATCACGGAAGACGGGTACGAGCAATTGTCCACCTACCCACATGATCCAAAACTGATGCCCTGATTAATTCAGATCCCGACTTTTCGCCAACGGTGATATTGCTGCAAGAGGTTCAGTGCCCATTCCGGCGCATGCGCCTTTTTCCAGTTGCCTGCCGCAAACTTGTTGGCTTCCATCCAGGTCGGATAGGAATGGATGGTTCCCAGTATCTTGTTTAGGCCCAGACCATGGCGCATGGCCAGCACAAACTCGGCAATCAGGTCACCAGCGTGCTTGCTTATGATGGTGACTCCAAGAATTCGATCTTTATTCGGCACTGTGAGCACCTTGATCCAGCCTTCAGCATGCCCATCTGCCTTGGCACGATCCAGCTCTGTCAGGGAGTAGGTTGTGACCTCATAGGGGATATGCTTTTCCTTGGCCTCCAGTTCATTCAGGCCAACCCTGGCAACTTCCGGATCTGTATAGGTGGCCCATGGCAATACACTGTAGTCAGCCTTGAACTTCTTGAAAGGACTAAACAGGGCGTTCACGGAAGCATACCAGGCTTGATGTGCGGCAGCATGAGTAAACTGGTAGGGGCCGGTTACATCTCCAACTGCATAAACATTACTGTATCCGGCCTGCAGGTATTCGTTTACCTCGATCCGTCGTTGCGGGGTAATCGGGACATTCAACTGGTTTAGGCCATATCCCTGGATGCGGGCAGCCCGGCCCAGAGCCAGCAACAGTGTATCAAACTCAATCTCTTCGGTTTTGCCGGGTCCTTCACAGACCAGAAACTTTGAACCGTCACGATTGACAGTCCTGACTGCCTTGTGAGAGGTCATGACCCGGATGCCTTCGGTCGCAAATCGCTTCAGGATATGACTGGAGAACTCTTCATCTTCACGAATCAGGATGCGGTTGGTCATTTCAACCAGTGTAACCTCACTGCCGAAGCGAGCGAAGCATTGCGCGAGCTCGCATCCAATGGGGCCGCCTCCGAGAACCACCATTTTTCTAGGTAGTTCGCTGATATTCCAGAGTGTATCCGAGGTGTAGTATCCAGACTCCTCAAGGCCCTCAATAGGCGGAACGAGAGGCTCAGCACCCGCCGCAATGACAATTGACCTGGCAGTCAGGGTAGTGCCATTGACCTGCACCTTGTTGCGGGAAAGTATGGTCGCCTCACCCTTGATGACATCAACGCCCAATGAGGTATAGCGTTCGACGGAATCATGGGGTCGGATTGAATCAATGACGGAATGGACCCGCTTCATGATATCTGCAAAATCAAATTCGCATTCCGCCTTGCGAATTCCGTAATTTTCGGAATGTCGGATTTCATGGATATACTTTGCGGAAGCAATCAGCGATTTTGATGGAACACAGCCGGTATTCAGGCAGTCGCCCCCCATTTCTCCCTTTTCAATCAGGAAGACCTTTGCCTTGATGGCAGCAGCGATGTAGGCCGTAACCAGTCCGCCACTGCCGGCACCAATGACAATCAGATTGGCATCATACTTCTTCATTGCCTGCATACCTCTTTCGAATCTTCTTCAAGGCAAACTTTGCAATATAGGGAAATATTGCCAGTAATACGAAGGATGCAATGAGTGTTGGCGACAGCAAGCCTTGAACCGAATCCAGTTTTCCGAGCTGGGTGCCAGCATTGACGAACACCATGGTTCCCGGCGCCATGCCGACAAGGGATGCCACGAAAAAAACCATGGTGCGAATTGAGGTCAAACCCATTAACAGGTTAATTGCGAAAAAGGGAATAACTGGAACCAGACGCATCGAAAACAGGTACAGGGCACCTTCTTTCTTGAAGCTTTCCCTGATCTTTGCGACCCTTTCCCCCATTTTGCTGGCAACCAGATCCTCAAACAGGTAGCGGGCCACCAGAAATGCAATCGTGGCCCCGATCGTGGCGGAAACCAGAACCACGACAGTGCCAATGGCAAATCCAAAAATAGCACCACCCAGCAGGGTCAGTACCAGGGCCCCGGGGATTGAGGCAGCTGTACAGGCAATGTAGATACCCGCATAGATCATAACGGTAAGCAGTGGATTTGCCTCGCGGTAATCTGCCAGGGTATCCAGCTGTGATTTTATGAATTCCAGATTCAGGTATTTTTCGGGACCCACATACACCAGCAGAGCGGCAAGGACAACGATAATCGCGATCAGGATGATTTTGCCTTTTGTCATGAAAATATCCGATTAAGTTTTTTATGTATTGTTGACTAGAGTTTGTTGATTTTGTCGATGAGGGCATCCGCGAACTTGCTCGTTGAGAGCGTGGTGGAATTCTCCATCAGCCTTGCAAAATCATAGGTTACTGTTCGATCATCCATGACTTGAGGGAAAGCCCGGCTTATCAAGTCGGCGGCTTCGGTCCAGCCAATGTATTCAAGCATCATCACTCCTGAAAACATGAGGGATGATGGGTTGACCTTATCCTGGTTTGCGTATTTCGGTGCAGTGCCGTGGGTGGCTTCAAATACGGCAATGTGGTCAGCCATGTTGGCTCCCGGCGCGATGCCAATACCACCGACTTCGGCAGCGAGTGCATCGGACAAGTAGTCTCCATTGAGATTCATGGTTGCCAGAACGTCGAATTCACCCGGACGCAGCTGGAGCAACTGAAACATGATATCGGCTATCCGGTCATTGACCAGAATTCTGCCATCGGGCATCATTCCATTGCAGTCATCCCACAGCTCCTGTTCTGTGATGACATGATCCCTGAACTCCTCTTTGGCAAGTTCATACCCCCATCTCATGAAGGCCCCTTCCGTGTACTTCATGATGTTTCCCTTGTGAACCAGGGTCACGGATTTACGGTTATTGTCGATGGCATACTGAATTGCCTTGCGAACCAGTCGTCGGGTGCCATGAGGGCTGATTGGCTTGATGGCGAGACCGGAATCCTCAAAAAAATCGACTCCCATCTCTTCTCGCAGAAAACTTGCGAGCCTGGCATTTTCATCGGTACCGCTTTCAAACTCGATGCCTGAGTAAACATCTTCGGTATTTTCCCGAAAAATGACCACGTCGACCTCTTCGGGTTTCTTGAGGGGTGAGGGGACACCGTTATAGTACTTCACCGGCCTTACGCAGGCATACAGGTCCATCTCCTGGCGCAGCGAAACATTCAGTGATCGAAAACCTCCTCCGACCGGAGTGGTTAACGGGCCTTTGATAGATACGATCAGTTCCCGAATTGCCTCTAGTGTTTCAGGAGGAAAGAAGTCTCCACCATATATGCCGGCAGCCTTTTCCCCCATGTACAGTTCACACCAATGTACTTTACGCTTTCCCTGATAGGCCCTTTCGATAGCCGCATCCCAGATGCGTAACGAGGCGCTTGTGATGTCAGAACCAATTCCATCTCCTTCGATATAACCCAGGATGGGGTTATCGGGGACAGCCAGTTTGCCGCCATCTATGGAGATTTTGCTTCCATTTTCGGGAACCTTTATTTCTGTATAGGCCATGATCGAATAAATAATTTTTATTAGAGAAAGAGAATTTTAATTTTATCATCCTTGAAACGCCTGTTTGACAAAAATAGTACCGGTTTGCTGCAAACCACTTAACAGAGAACCTGCTGCAGGGCGCTGACTGTCCTATTGAGGTCTTCCTGACTGTTGTAGTGGACGAGAGAAATCCTGACAAAACCGTCTTCTGGATCAATGCCCAGGTCCGCGACCAAATGGTAGGCATAAAAACTTCCGTATTCGCACCCGATTCCAAGATTTTGCAGGTCGGCACAAATCTCCGATGAAAGTCTCCGTTTGTGCCTGAATGCGATAGTGGAAACCCGATCGCCATCTTCCGCATTATGCTTGCCCAAAATATGGATATCGGGAAATTGCGTCAAGCACTCGAGAACTGTGCGAACCAGATGGGCTTCATGGAGCGATGTGAGTTTGTGCAGATCGTCCAGCTTTTCTCGAAAATTTTGACAGGATTGTCCATAATGGTGCTCATGCAGGGCATCAAAGTAGTCCAGAACACCACCCGAGGCGGCCACTTCTGCATGCAGTGGACCGGCTGGATTGAAATGTTTTGCCAGAATGCCGGTATTGAAGTCATGGCATTGTGCTTCCAGGGTTTCAGCTGTCTCTCTATTCAGGTACAAAATGCCTTGGTGGGGTCCAAACACCTTGTACAGGCTGAACGCGTACCCATCAACACCCAGACTCCCGGGTGAGGGGATGTGATGGGGCGCATAGGAGACTGCATCGACAAATATCCTTGCTTCGCAGGAATTTCGGATCATTTGTGCATATTCCTGAACAGGGTTAATCGTTCCCACCAGATTCGAGCAATGCGTAAAAAATACCCATCGGGTTTTCTCGGTAAGAAGATTTTTCAGGGTTTTGCCTTCAAGCAGGCCGAATTCTGGCTCGACATTCCAGTGCCTGACTTCAATGCCTCTTTGTGCAGCCATGCGGAGCCAGACCCCGCGATTTGATTCATGATCCTGGTTCGTGACGATAATCTGGTCACCCGGTTTCAGGGTGGGTCCGATTGCCTGGGCGAGAACATAGGTGTTCAATGAGGTTGAGGGTCCAAATGTCAACTCATCCGGTGAGATATCCAGAGCTTCAGCCCAAAGCATGCGTGAGCGGTCCATGGCCTCTCCCGCTTCCCTTGACAGAGAGTAGCCGGAATAGGGCTGAACACGCATATGACGATTGTACGTTTCAAAAACCTGGTGAACCTGTTGAGCAACATGGCTTCCTCCCGCATTGGCGCAAAAGACAAAGTCAGGCTCATCCGACAATTGCGGAAATTGACTTCTTGCGAAGTTGACATCAAAGTCCATGGCTGATCTCCCAAAAAAATGTTTGCGTGATGTGAGCGGGTGCAATCGATATTATCGCACTTTGGAGTGATTGCTCCATGCAACAGCAAGTTGACCGCCTGCAGGGCAGATTGCAATACAAGTCGAAAAAACGGATGTATTTCCGAGCCTGGATGATACAGGTCAGCTGTCCTTCCTGAACACGAACGGTATGATTTACTTGAGTTATTGAGAATCGTATCCTGGATAACTCAAAATCCATGTCTTGTTTCAGTTTCTGTGAATTATTTTCTAATTTCTACGGGCAGGGCACACAGGTAATCGCCCAGTGATGGTATTGGGATACGGTAATGCTTGGGAAGTTCTTCTGCTTCCATCAGAACACCGGCATGCAGGGCATTGGACAGAAAATCATCAAAGTTTTGGGGAGGTTCCAGCAAAGGGACTATCAGGTTGCGCAGTCTGGAACGGGACAATACCCCATCAGGCATTCTACCTGCTTCCAGGGCAAGATTCTGGTAAACAGCCGGATCCTCGGAACATCGCCTGAGTCTGCTCACGTAATATTCATTCTTCAACTTCCTGCCAAGATCCAGAGCCTGAGGTAGCAGATCCTCATCCAGTCTTCCGCGATGATCCCGGATAACCTGACAGGCGGCAACTGATACGCTGTTAATGTGCTGGGGCCAGCCTTGAGAAAGCTCGGATAGGGCATTTACCCATTCCTCGTGGCTTCCGGAAGATCCCTTGAATTCGTAGGTGGCAAAAACACTCTTGATGGCGCTCACTGTTTCTTCGTGCGAAAGCACGCCTAGCGTTTTCACCCTGCCTCTTGGTAGCCGAGACAGACCGCATTTACTCAATACGGTCTCGGCATCGCTCAAGCCAAGGAAGGCTGTTACCATTGGAATACCTTGTGTTTGACGATGGAGACAGTCCAGAACATCTTCTGTTCCGTCATTCTGCTTGATGTTTTGTGCTTCATCCACAAATATCACGAAGTGGTAGTTCTTCAGTAATGAAGATGCATGTCTGAACAGTCCATCGACACTCCCTGACTGTTGTTTTTTGCCTACTGACACACCCTGAATCGCGACATCCCTGTTCTGAATTTCCCGGAGTAGTTGCAGACCCTGATTCAATGTTTTCTTCAACCATCGGGAATGCGTGTCTGCAACATTCTCCAGCAGGCGCTCGTTTTCCTCATTGGTTGCTTCGATCATGGCCGCAACAACACTTTCAGGATAGCGTAGAGATCCTGGGGATATCGAGACAGCAACCCAGGGCTTGTCCAGTGCCGAATGCTGGCGAACTGCTTCCATGCATTCGCCCATCAGTGCTGTCTTGCCTGCTCCCGGAGCACCCTGAAAAATCATTGTACCGCCGCCAACATGACCGTTATTGAGACTTTTGACCGCTTTGCGAAATATCTCGTATTCGGCATCCCGACCTCGAAAAAAGGGTTCGCGCCCAACTTCGGCACGATCAGTACGGTCCAGCCACACATCCAGAGAGAGCGGCTCAGCGGGTGCGGGTTTGAGAAACAACGCTTGACTCATGAGGCAATCATATCATCGGATTGGCAGTTATTCATGATTCAATTCTATTACGCGGTCATTCGAATTTTGGAAGTAACTGCTTGCCCCATAAACCAAATGCATTGGACGACGATTGTGGAGCGTAGTTTCCACTTCAAGGCATGGTTATTTCTTCTGCCCGCTTTTTTCGAGGATGCGGACGGCGAGGGTTCACCGGCATATCCTGCCTTCACGGCTGGAAGCGTCTCCCATTTCCCGAATCTGCATAGAGACAAGGGCAATTTATTGCATAACAGCAAACATGAAGGAGCGAACAGTTACAAAAACGAGTAACAATATGTCAAAATATGTCGCAATCAAACCCATGAAACAGTCAATCAGGAAAACGGCTGTTGCGGTTAACCCTTGAAATTTTTAGTGCTGACCATACTAGTTGCAAGAAGGCTTGAATTCGCCTGTATGGAAACATGACCGAAATCTCGACCAGCCTTTCACCTCAAGCTTGAGTGGTACGGCAAGGAAATCCCCATTGAAGGATTCATGGGGCGTACTGTAAAATTATTCATGATCATTTTCGATTCCTTTAACTTCCATCAGCCATGCAGCCAGACCTGACCATTTCTCACGATGCAGTTCAACGCATCAACCAGCTTCTCGAAGCTCGAAACAGCCCCGATCTCCGATTGAGGGTTTACATCGAAGGCGGTGGCTGCTCGGGCTTTCAGTATGGCTTCCAGTTTGATGAAACCAGTGAGGATGACGATATCCTCATGGAATATCAGGGCGTAAAGGTTATTGTGGACATGCTGAGTCTGCAATACCTCTCCGGCGCGGAAATTGACTTCAAGGACGACATCATGGGCAGCCGTTTCCTGGTCAACAATCCGAATGCTTCTGCAACCTGTGGCTGCGGATCAAGCTTCTCGATCTGACTGACCATATCGGCCTGATTTTTTCAGACCGTCTGCAACATCATGCTGCACCGGAAAATCATTCGATTTTCCGATCTTGACCTTTTCCCGAAAACCCCCATATCTGGAACGTTTCATAAACCATGGAATTGATGCTGAAAATGAGCAATTCAACCAAAAAGACCACAGAGCCTGTCCATGATGAAGATGGACAGGCTGAGCTGTCCGAATCGGATGGACAGCAACAGGCCCAGCCCTCCGATCTGAATGCAGAAGAGCAGAGCAATGATCGGGTTGAACCGGAAAATGACAAAGTCGATCAGGATGACTCTGGAGAAGTTTCCGATCCGGAAAGCGATGCAGCGCACGCTCAACAAGAGATGGAAATGATGAGCCCGGATCAACTAATTGTCGAACTGACGACGACTCGTGCCGAGGCAGTCAAATTCAAGGATGGGTATATTCGCGCCAAGGCTGACGTAGAGAACATTCAGCGACGAAGTCAAAATGAGATTACCTCGGCGCGCAAGTATGCGATTGAGGGTTTTGCCAGGGAATTGCTGAGTGTCGCTGATAGCCTGGATCAGGCGGTCAAGGTTGAAATCGATGACTCGGCAAGTGAGGCAGTAGGGAAGATGCATGAAGGACTTGCACTGACGCTTAAACAGCTTGAATCGGTATTTGACAAGTTCGACATTTCATCAGTTGAAGCAGATCAAGGCGTTCCGTTTAATCCGGAATATCATCAGGCCATCTCCATGGTAGATAGCGAGGATGTCGAGTCTGGTGCCATCGTATCGGTGATGCAAAAGGGTTTTGTCCTGAAGGACCGTCTGCTGCGTCCAGCCATGGTGGTGATTGCAAATTGATCGGCTTGTTATTTTTCAATCCATCCCTATATCTTGACCATAATTTTTATATCAAAATTGTTGAATCTTTGAGGTTTCCAATATGTCCAAAATCATAGGCATTGACTTGGGTACAACCAACTCCTGCGTTGCAGTCATGGAGGGGTCATCGCCCAAAGTCATCGAAAATAGTGAAGGCGATCGAACGACTCCGTCGATTGTTGCTTTCGCCAAAGACGGCGAGGTGCTGGTTGGTCAATCTGCCAAGCGTCAGGCTGTGACCAATCCTGACAATACAATTTTTGCCGTGAAGCGCCTGATCGGAAGAAAGTTCGATGAAGACGTCGTACAGCGAGACATAGACTTGATGCCTTACAAAATTGCCAGGGCAAAGAACGGTGATGCGTGGGTTGAGGCTGGTGGCAAGAGTTTGGCACCGCCTGAAATTTCGGCTCGCATACTGCAGAAAATGAAGCAAACTGCGGAAGACTACTTTGGCGAGAAGGTCACTGAAGCAGTGGTTACCGTACCGGCCTACTTCAATGATTCTCAACGCCAGGCAACCAAGGATGCAGGAAAAATAGCGGGACTTGAAGTCAAGAGGATTATCAATGAGCCAACTGCGGCCGCGTTGGCATACGGCATGGATAAATCCAAGGGTGACAGCAAAATTATCGTATATGACCTCGGCGGTGGAACTTTCGATGTCTCGGTGATTGAGATCGCGGAAATTGAAGGTGAACATCAATTCGAGGTGCTGTCGACCAACGGTGACACATTCCTCGGTGGAGAGGACTTTGACCGCCGCTTGATCGATTATCTGGCGGATGAGTTCAGTAAGGACCAGGGCATGGACCTTCGCGGTGATCCTCTGGCCATGCAACGCCTCAAGGAAGGCGCGGAAAAAGCCAAGATTGAACTGTCATCCAGCAGTCAGACTGAAATCAATCTGCCCTACATCACCGCAGATTCTAGCGGGCCGAAGCATCTCAACATGAAGCTGACTCGTGCGAAGCTGGAAAATCTGGTCGATGACTTGATTAAGCAAACCCTGGATCCCTGCAGGACGGCATTGAAGGATGCGGGACTTAAACCCTCCGACATCAATGATGTCATTCTGGTTGGAGGACAAACCCGCATGCCAAAAGTTCACGAAGTTGTCGAGAACTTCTTTGGAAAAGAACCCCGTCGTGACGTGAATCCGGATGAAGCCGTTGCCGTAGGTGCCGCTATTCAGGGCGGTGTACTGGGTGGTGATGTCAAGGACGTTTTGTTGCTTGATGTTACCCCGCTTTCGCTTGGCATCGAAACATTGGGCGGCGTGATGACCAAGCTGGTCGAGAAGAATACCACGATACCAACCAATGCAAGTCAGGTTTTCTCAACTGCGGAAGATAACCAAACGGCGGTGAGTGTACATGTTCTGCAGGGAGAAAGGGAAATGGCCGGCGGCAACAAGTCACTCGGACGCTTCGACCTGACTGAGATTAAGCCTGCCCCCCGTGGCATGCCGCAAATCGATGTGTCTTTTGATATTGATGCAAACGGCATCTTGAATGTTTCAGCGAAAGACAAGGCGACCGGCAAGGAAAACCGGATTGTCATCAAATCGAGCTCCGGCCTGTCCGATGACGAAATAGAAAGGATGGTTCGAGATGCTGAAGAGCATGCTGAAGAAGACAAAAAAGCGAGAGAGCTGGCTGATGCCCGAAACCAGGCTGAGGCCATTGCCCATGGAACACGCAAGCAACTCGACGAAGTCGGCGACAAAGTCAATGCTGAAGAAAAAAGCAAGGTCGAAAATGCGTTGTCCGAACTCGACGAATCGATCAAAGGCGAGGACATTGAGGATATTCAATCGAAAATCCAGACTGTGACAGAGGTTTCAGGGCCCCTGTTTGCACAGGCTGCACAGCAAGGCAGTGAGCCCGGCGATTCCGAAAAATCGAATTCTGACGATGTAGTCGATGCTGAATTCGAAGAGGTCGACGACGATAAGAAGAAATCTTGATCATTTCGATTTAAACCCGAATCAATCGTCAAGGCGGAGATATGCTTCGCCTTGACGTTTCAGGTCGTACTTCAATGTCCAAACGAGATTACTATGAAACCCTCGAGGTAGATCGCGGCGCCAGCGAAAAGGAGATCAAGCAGGCATATCGTCGTCTGGCGATGAAATATCATCCCGACCGTAATGAAAACAGCAAGGAAGCTGAAAGCCGATTCAAGGAAATCCAGGAGGCTTATAACGTTCTCGGCAATGAGCAGAAACGGTCTCTCTATGATCAATTCGGGCATGCTGGTGTCTCACAAGAAGCGGCTGGGGCTGGTCCTGCGAGTGGCTTCGGCGATATTTTCGGCGATATTTTCGGTGATATTTTCGGCGGAACAGCGGGAGGCGGTGCCCGGCAAGCAAGAGGCTCTGACCTTCAATACCAGATAACCCTAACCCTTGAAGAAGCGGTTTCCGGCGTCGAGAAACAGATTCGCGTACTCAAGAACTCGGTATGCACGGAATGCGGTGGCTCTGGAGCCCGTGCGGGAACTCAGCCTGTGACCTGTGAGACTTGTGGTGGTCATGGGCAGATTCGCATGCAGCAGGGTTTCTTCTCGGTTCAGAGAACTTGCCCTGACTG
>JAPYNK010000138.1 GCA_028285825.1 Arenicellales bacterium
AGGTCGATTGGCAGATGCTCAAAATCCTGAACATTTCTTGTTGCCAGGCATAAACCGTTCACCTTGGCGGTTGCAGCAATGAAAGCATCTGCAAGATCAAGATTCTGCCCTTTATGGTGCATCTGTGCACGAAATACGGCCGCTTGGCTAGCCACTGAAGAGTCGACCGGTAAAACCCAGTCCATATACTCTGCGAGGAATTTTGAAATTGCTGAATCGATTCTTTTTCGTTTCCTACCTTGGGGCAGTAGTTCAATACCATAATTCAGTTCATGCAGAACAACGGTCGAGAACCACAAGTCTGATTGTGTCGATAGAAATGACCTTACCCTAATGCTGGGAACTGCATTGGTCAGCTCAGAGATAACATTGGTGTCAATCAGAAAACCACTCATTCTCTTTTGATCCCATGAAATGGAATATCCCTATTAGACTTCCTGTCACATTGCGCATTTAGCCCAGTACCTGCAGGTATATTTTCCACCAGCCATTTACCTGCACTTTGATGAGGTTTGGTCATTGAGGACCATTCATCGGCCGATACGACAACAAAAGGGCGTCTCACGCCTATCTGTTGGGGACCTTCTTGCTCAGCAAGACGCATTACCTCGGATAAGCGAGATTTTGCTTCAGATACTGTCCAGACTCGTTTGGGTGTATTTTCAGGAGCCTTCATTTTCCTTGTCATCTATTTCGAACATGGGCCATTATAGTCCATATTACCTCATAAACGATACGAAAATTCACCAAGATCTTTTGCGTTACATGAGACTCTTTGCAATATCAGTTGGATTCGAAGTCCAAATCATCCCTTTCACCGGAAAATAGCCTCAGGGAATATGGCCTGAAGCTTGCACCAAGTACAAAAGCCTCATTTATAATTCACCAATCACAAGCCTTAGAACAAACTGTGCACTGATTGGTTAATTATGAAGGCATTGGTCTATACTGCCGAACAGGAGATGACATACCGAGATGAACCGGAACCCGAAGTAGGGCAGGGTGACTCGTTGGTCAAAATTCAGAGTGTCGGGATTTGCGGTTCCGATATGCATGCCTATCTGGGACATGATGAACGTCGGGTCCCACCCCTTATTCTGGGGCATGAGGCCGTAGGTACAGTCATGGAGGGGTCTAGGGCTGGAAGTCGTGTGGTACTGAATCCCCTGATTACCTGCATGCAGTGTGACTATTGCTTGTCCGGAAGGCAAAATCTCTGTGCTGAACGTGACTTGATCGGGATGTATCGGCCGGGTGCGTTTGCTGAAATGATCGCAATTCCCGAACGAAACCTGATTGAAGTGCCGGAAGGAATGGATGCTGACAAGGCCGCACTTACAGAACCTGGAGCCACTGCGATTCATGCTGTAAATCTTGCTGAACGATCGGTTACACGACCAATCAGCGAAACGAGATGCCTTGTTATTGGCGCTGGTTCTGTCGGGTTATTGACGGCACTTGTACTTAAGGACAAAGGGGCTCAAACTGAAATTTCAGAAACCAATCCACTTCGACGCCAAACTGTAATGGAACATACAGATTGTTCAGTATTTGATCCAATTGACAGTCCGCCAGATAAAGGCATCTATGATTTGGTCTTTGATGCGGTGGGCAATGCCAGAACCCGGAGTACTGCAGTGGATTGTGTTCGACCCGGTGGTGTTGTGGTGCATATTGGCCTCATGGACAATGAAGGTCAGTTGGATACCCGCCGCATGACACTTCAGGAAATCACCTTCATCGGTTGTTATACGTATTCTCCTGTCGATCTTCGGGTCACTCTTGAAAAATTGCACAGTGGGGCCTTGGGTTCCCTTGACTGGATTTCACCAAGACCGTTAGACCATGGAGCGGAAGCGTTCAAGCAGATTTTTGAAGGACAATGCGCTGCTCCGAAAGTAGTCCTTCAAGTCTGATTTTGGTGCATGGGGTGAACCTCTGACCTGTCGCTTCATACCCACCACAGTTTTCACTGCCAGTTCATCACTGTTTGGAGTCTGGACTATCTCTTGACCATGGGCGTATTCGCCTGTAGGTCCCACCCGTTTAGTCTCTACACCTTCCCTTGCATGGCTTGGCTAGGGATTGCCATCGGCTTGAACCGTTAAGGTTCCCCCTAATTTGAGTGGATTCATGCGGGAAGTTTCCAATCCCGATGCCCAATTTTCAGGAGGCGACCGTTCTATCCTGCTGAACTACGGGGACGCACTATGGATATTTTATCAGAATCGATACCGGAAGAAGAGATGAGACGGGGTTACTCCATGCTATTGAATCAAACATCTTGACAACCCCCAAACTTCTTTGATGGTGGTGTCTAGCCTGAATATCCGCATCGTAGCCCTGCGTGCGTCCTGATTCTTGATCTGCCATATCCATCTGAGATAATGCAGACCTACCCAAGCCGGAATGGTCCTTCGACCTTCAGGATGGTAAAAAACTAGCCAATCATTCTGCTATTCGGCGGTTGAGAAAGAAAAGCACAATGCCCAAGACAACAATAGAAACTGCTGCATAAAATAGCGAACCTCCATCCGATTCTCCTTCATGCAGGACTTCGACTCCCAAAGGAGTAAAGAGATGGAAGAATACTGCGCCAGTCATTACGGCACTCGCCATCAGTCCACCATATTGATGAAGTTTCTGACGTATCCCCTGGCTACTCAACATGCCGAACCGGCTCAAAACCCAGAAAATGGCTGGAGCAAGCAGGACTAACGAAGTAAGAATTTCAAAACTGCCAACGAGATAAGGCCCAAATTGGTTGAAAAATCGACCCAGCCACTCAAAAAATACCTCGCCCATCCAATCTCCAATCGTTCCAAATATATGCTGAGTATCCGGGTGTTTTGTGAATTTATAGGGAATAGATGTCAGGAATACCTTGCAGATCCAGACAACGATGCACCA
>JAPYNK010000139.1 GCA_028285825.1 Arenicellales bacterium
GGGATTACCCCGGATGGCGTAAAGTATCATCTGGACATTCTCAGGAAGTCAGGGAGTATTCGTCGTGTGGGGTCCACAAAAAAGGGTCGATGGGAGGTTATGGACGATGAATGAATAATGTGCTTGGAGACTACAAACCCCTCCCTTTTGGAAAGGAGTTTTGAATGAGCCCGGTTGTCAGGTAGTTGTGGGTACAGAGAGGATGATCAAGACAATTAGGCAAGGATGCTTGCTGCTCAAGATTCATTATTTCAGGCAATTGAGTTATGCCGTTTCGGTTTATTGAAGATGGTGAATTTTGGTTGGATTGTTGGGGGATCTGGGCTTCCAAAGGGTTCGAGCATTCACGGAAATGTCCCGAATTATTCAGCAATCCGGAAGCGATCATGAAGAGGCCCGTGCGCCGCAGGCAGGCAGACCGCGTACATTCACGGAGTGACTGGAATTCTGTCTAATCAACTGAGCAATGATCTATAGTCAGGCATGCCAGCGTGATCATCAATATCGTTGGGTGAACAGGCGCAAGTGGACCGATAATCCGGCCATCATGCATTTCGTCAAGCGGATTCCCCGATGAGCAGTAAAAAATTATTCTCAACAGCGAATCGAGTTCATATGCCCGAATTGATGCAACGCACACCCGGAGAAGAGATGATCTCGGGTTTGGTCGGCAATGTTGTTTTTCACAGCGAAGAAGACGGCTATACCGTGTTACGCCTGAATGCACGGGGACACAGCAAACTGGTAACGGTTGTCGGTACCTGCCAGGCCGTATCTTCCGGGGAATGGATTGATGCTTCCGGAAAATTTGTCAAGGATGCAAATTACGGCATGCAGTTTCGGGCAAACTACATTACCGTTTCAGAACCAAAATCACTGGACGGGATTGAAAAATATTTGGGTTCAGGAATGATTCCGGGTATTGGAGAGGCATATGCAAAACGCCTGGTGAAACATTTTGGCGAAAAGGTATTTGAAGTCATCGACAATGAACCCCAACGCCTGCTTGAGGTGGAAGGAATCGGCGAGTCACGCTTGAAGCAAATTACCGAGTCGTGGAAGGAACAGAAAAAAATCCGCGAGATCATGGTCTACCTCCATCAGCATGGCATTGGAACTGCCAAAGCCATTCGGATTTACAAGACCTATGGGGCCAACGCTATCCAGATCCTTGATGAGAACCCTTACCGGCTGGCAAGAGATATGCACGGTATCGGATTTCTCGGTGCTGACAAGATTGCCCAGAATCTAGGCATAGAAAACACCGCCATGATCAGAGTGGGTGCAGGCATTGCCCATGTCCTGACTGAGGCAACCAAGGATGGTCATTGCGGACTGCCCGAACAGGAAATGCTGGATGCGGCCTCGAAACTGCTTGAAATCCCGATGGAGTTCATTCGTGAAGCGCTTGAAAGGGAGATCAGATCGGAGAGTCTGGTCAATGTGTCGGTTGATGGGACCACCTGCGTGTTTTTGAGCAATTTGCTGCACGCGGAGCGATCCATTGCCTATCACATCAGGCGCATCAACGCCACTCCCAAGCGTTGGCCTTCGATTGATATCGAGAAGGCAATAGACTGGGTCGAGGAAAAAATCGGCTTCAGGCTGTCACATAGCCAGGCTGATGCAGTTATTCAGGCGATATGCCAAAAGGTCGTGGTTATAACCGGTGGTCCCGGTGTGGGAAAGACCACCATCGTTGATTCGATTGTCCGGATCGTTACCGCCAAGAAATTGGACGTGCTGCTATGCGCACCAACCGGTCGTGCAGCCAAGCGCATGAGCGAGACAACCGGTAAGGAAGCCAAGACCATTCATCGGCTGTTGGAGTTTGACCCAAAAAATGGCTTGTTTGTTCGCAATGAGGATCATCCACTGAAGTGCGATTTGCTGATTGTCGATGAATGCTCGATGATTGATACGCCACTGATGAGAAACCTGCTAAAGGCTATCCCTGATCGTTGCGGATTATTGATTATCGGTGATATTGACCAACTGCCTTCAGTCGGTCCAGGGCAGGTTTTAGCGGATATCATCCGTTCCGAATATCTTCGGGTATGTCAATTGACCGAGGTATTTCGACAAACGGCCGAGAGTCGGATCATCACCAATGCCCACAGAATCAATGCGGGTAATATGCCCGAGCTGAAAAACCCGGAAAGCGACGGAGATTTTTACTTTATCCCTGTCGATACCCCGATTCAGGCGGTGGACCGAGTTATTGCGCTTGCCAGTCGACGTATTCCGCAAAAATTCGGCTTTGACCCGATTCGCGAGATTCAGGTTCTGTGTCCGATGAATAATGGTCCGGCTGGTACACGTGCACTAAACGCTGATTTGAAGTCGGTATTGAACCCATCATCCGGTGAAAAGATCGAACGCTCGGGCTGGACATATTCTCCGGGTGACAAGGTGATGCAGGTTGCGAACGATTATGACAAGGATATTTTCAACGGGGATATTGGCATTATCGAAAGCCTCAAGGATCAGGGCAACGGCCTGATTGTTAATTTTGATGGTCGGCTGGTCCAGTATGAACAAAAAGAACTGGATGTGCTAGTGCCTGCCTATGCCACCACGATACACAAGAGTCAAGGTTCGGAATACCCAGCCGTCATTTTATTGTTGCTTAAGCAGCATTTCATGATGTTGAGGCGCAATTTGCTCTACACCGGCGTGACCCGGGGCAAGCAGCTGGTTGTACTGGTCGGACAGAAACAGGCTATTGAGATTGCCCTAGGGAATTCCTCGCGCTTTTCGAGGTGGTCAAAGCTGAATGAATTGTTGCAGCAGCAGAATCACTAAAACAGGGTATTTGGGATGATGGTGTCCGAAGGCACTCCCGGCATGTCGAAACAGATTTTGCCCATCGGCAACGAGACGGTCTTTTTGATTGCCGGTTGCTGAAGCTTGTAGGGAAGAAAAAACAACCCCGTTGGGGCCTTTCGACAAGCCGGCGGGGAGTAGGCATGCTTGAAGCATATGAGGGTGTTGCTGCTTATGCCAACGGGAGCCCTGGCTTTATGAAAGCCGATTTCACACTTGGTCCTTCCTTGCACCGCATGCCGTGGAAAGATGCCTTCTTCTGAGGATGCGGTTCCGACAACTATCACTCCGGTTGGCATCAACCAAGACGGATCTTAGAGCTGGCGAAAATTTTGAATAGTCAGCTTCGTGATGCGGCCAATGCCCGTGTTTGAAGATTTTCAACGCATATCATCTTCGCAGTGGCGAGAGACGTGAGGCATTTACATTATAGTTTGGGCGATCCTCTCCCAAGTTCCAAGGCTCCTTGTGTAGGCAGATATGATGTGTCTTGCCTATTATAACTATAACAAGCCATGAAGTTCCGTATCCGGTCGCTACGGAAGTTATACGAAGAGGACGACGGGGCTGAATCCGTCGCTTGTTCGGCGTATTCGCGACATTCTGACTGCTCTCAGTGTTGCCAGTATGGTGTAAGGACGTGGACATTCCGTGCTGTTGCCTTCATTTCCTGGCAGGTTTTCTTCAGGGATACTGGAGCGTACGGGTCAATCGGAACTGACGGATCCCTTTCTGCCTTGTCGGGGACGAAGCGGAAAATATCGAATTGACTGGCTGCATGGTCGGTGCTTGATCAGCCTGCAGCCTTTGATCGAGTAATTTTTCGAGAATATAGCAATAACCAGATTTTGAATGTTTGACAAGGATTGGGCTAAAATGGACAGCTAGAAGACATAGAGTTTTTAAGTCTGAATATGATCCCTCAGTTTTATTGTGATGGATAACCGCGAAATCTCTCAATCGTAGCCAGAAGCACAGAAACCCATGAAAATCATCACTGCAATAATCAAGCCATTCAAGTTGGATGATGTGCGAGACGCACTATCCGATATCAATATTCAGGGGCTGACCGTGACCGAGGTCAAAGGGTTTGGTCGACAAAAAGGCAATACTGAGCTCTATCGTGGTGCCGAATACACGATCGATTTCATTCCCAAAGTCAAACTTGAAATTGCCGTTGCCGAGGAGCAGCTTGACGAGACGATCGATGCGATCTCGGATGCGGCACGCACAGGCAATCTTGGCGATGGAAAAATCTTCGTGGCCAATCTCGATACTGCAGTACGCATCCGGACTGGAGAACTGAACGATCAGGCTCTTTGAGGGAAACCGGGATTTCAAGTGGCTCCATACTGATCCCGGTAGCTGTTCATGGATTCAAGATGGCTCTGCAGGGATTGGTCAGCTTCAATATGGTGCACCAGGTCATCGAGTTTGATGAGTGACAAGACCGGCACATTGAGCTTTGCTCCCAGTATGTTGGCAGTTGACAATGAGGCATTTTCCGCTTTTTCCTGCCGATCCAGAACCGTGACAATGGCATACAAGGCCGCCCCGGCTCGCTTGATCACTTCGAGTGACTGATATACGGAAGTCCCGGCAGTGACCACGTCATCAAGAATCACGACAGGGCCGCTGATGGGTGCACCGACCGTGCTTCCTCCTTCTCCATGATCCTTGGCCTCCTTCCGGTTGTAGGCATACTTGATCTCCGTGCCAGTGCACCCTGAGATGTTTATTGCGGTAGCCGCAGCAATGGGTATGCCTTTGTATGCGGGTCCAAACAGCATCAAGTCGGTGCCGAGTTCCCTGATTATGAGCGAACCCAGGTTTGCCGCCAGTTGACCGAGCAGATACCCGTTCGAGAATTTTCCGGCATTGAAAAAATAGGGACTGATGCGTCCTGACTTCAAGGTGAACTCGCCAAAAATCAGAATTTCGTTTGCAATGCAAAGCCTGATGAATTGAGACCGGTCCTGATGCATGCTGCCTTAAACGGGATATAGGTTATTATTGGGGAATGAGTTTGCATTTTATTGTATTTCGTGTTATAGGTTGCAACCTATAACAACGAACCGATCCCAAGATGGCCGCAAACCAGCACTCTTACGACAGTCGGCAGATTGCCAACTGGTTCGTAGAACGCGCCGACTCAGAAAGTAAATCCCTGACCATAATGAAACTGGTCAAGCTGGTATACATGTCTCACGGATGGAACCTAGCTGTTCTTGATCGCCCCCTCATAACAGACGAGATAGAAGCTTGGGATTATGGGCCTGTAATTCCAGGCGTGTATTATACATTCAGAGTAAAGGGCGAGAAAACCGCGCATGTATCAATAAACGAACCGCATGATTTGAAAAGGGTAATAGATCCAGAAACAGTTCAACTTCTTGTTGCAGCGTGGGACAGATACAAGGATTACACGGCAATAGAATTATCCAACCTGACTCACGCTGTTGGGGGGCCGTGGTATAAAACCTACGAGCCAAAAGTTCGTTACAGAAAAATTGCAAATGAACTGATAAAAAAACATTACAAGAAAAAACACAGGTCACCTTAGTATTATGCCAGACAAAAAAATGGAGCTTGGAGGGGATGAAAAAGAAAAAACGGCATTGGAACAAGAAATACCCGTCTTGAAAATTAGGAGCAATCTAGACATTGAGCAAAAACTTTCAAATCAAATTTTGCATATGCGCAATGTCAGTTTTACCCTGGCTGTACTTGTAATTGTATTTTTTGCCTATGTAGAAATAAGAAGTTTTAATCTTATTCAAGACGAAAAAATCAATAATCAAGACGTTGGATCGCTGTTTATGCTAATCATATCCCCCATTTTGGCAATGACGGCGGTTACGATAGCATTGCTTGCTGGAGTATTCAAAAAAGATAATGCTCCAGACAATCTTGTTGACGTGTTATATAAAGTAATTAGGATGTTCCGCCGAAACGGATCATAGTCAGAGTTACCCCGTCAACCCCTTGTCCGTCAGCCGCTTCCCCTTCTTGGCACTGTGGCGGTTGTCAACTTAAAATATATAACTCCCTACTATTGGATACTTTGAGCATATCCGAAATGCATACGCTGGGGATACAGCCCTGATTCGGCATTTTGACAGGAAATAGATGCGAGTGGCAACAACCTGTGCTTGAGATTAAGCGTATCTCCAACCCAACCATGCTTCAAACGGTCATGCTTCATCCATGACAGTCCACCTGATCAATTCGGGCTGACTTATGGCTTTCGTCAATAATGCCCCTGCAAGCGGCGTGACGAACAACTGGGCTTTAGCGGTTCGGGCGTTTCTGCACCCCAGAGTCATCACCATGCTGTTTCTGGGCTTTTCGGCTGGGTTGCCGTTGATGTTGATTTTTTCCTCGTTGTCCCTCTGGCTCAGAGAGGCGGGTATCGAGCGTTCGGTGGTTACCTTTTTCAGTTGGGCAGCTCTTGGCTACTCCTTCAAATTCGTCTGGGCCCCACTGGCTGACAGTCTGTCCTTGCCCTATCTGACCAGAACACTGGGTCGACGTCGGGCCTGGATTCT
>JAPYNK010000014.1 GCA_028285825.1 Arenicellales bacterium
ACGTCCTCGACATCTGGGTGCACGGCACCACCACCGACGACAACTGCACCGGCATCCCGACAGGCAGCAGTGCCACCGCCTCGGTGTCGATCTACCTTCAGGATGGCAATAGCAACTCCCAGCGCGCACTGGAAATCACCCTCCGCAAGCAGGAGGATAATGATGGATTGAGAGGGGCGCTGTACGGGGTCTTTCCCTGCACCTAGCGGGCAGGGGAGAATCGGTCCATGCCACGCCGCCGAACTCCGGGGTTCTGCATGCATGATCCACCCCCTTGCCGGAAGACGGGTTTCCAGCCCGGGGAGGGCAGGCTGCACCCGCATGTCCGGCCTGCTGACGGGGGAGCCCGTCCCGCTGGCCCGCCCGGAATCCGCGCCGGCGCGTGCCGATCACTTCATCGCCCGGACATGGGGCCTGGCGGGAAACGCCGGGTCCGGCTCTTCAGGGCCGACGCATTGAACGGACCCCGTACCGCCCGGCGTCCTTCAGGAACACCGGCATGACATGCGCTCGCGCCGATCCTGCAGGTCGCGCCCAGTAGCCATTCTGACGTCCTTCCGTCTGGGAGGAATGATCACAAAGTATATTTTCGGGGAGGTCAGTGCGGACTTCCCGGATGAGGATAATCAGGAAGATATTGCAACGTCCAGCAGACAGGGAATGTCAGAGGAGGACCCGAGGTACAGGGCCCTGAAGTCTTTTCTGCACGAAGAGTTGAAACACATCTGGAGCGAGACAAGCAAGCTCAAGGACAAACAGAGACTGGAAACAGCCCTGATTTCAAGCCCGCATCCAAAAGACTGGTACGAAGACCTTCCAGGCAAACTCCAGCCCAAGGCAAAAAAAGTTTTCGGCCTCATTGACAGGGCAAGTGTTGAAGACGACTACAAGATGGAATTTCATGTCAATGGCGTTCTGGCTTTCGAGCGTTTAAGGATGGGGAACATGCTGGACCTGCTGCCGGCGGTTGACGAGCAAAATATTGATGCTTTCCTGAAAATTGCGGCTGATGCAGACGCTGTCGAGTCAGTCTTTTATCGGGAGATTGTGTCGGTACGATTGGCCGTAATTCAAAAACTGGTCGAATCTGTTGCAGAGGATGTCAAGGAGCCAGTGATGGAAAAATACATTTTCGATCACCTGTGGCTTCCTGACCAACAGCCTCTACGATTTCAACCGGGAGTGTATTGAGCGGAAACTGTTATCGCGCCGCAAACTGGATCTGCGTCGGAGAAACTCGTGGATGCGGGAAATGCTCACATCCCTTTCAGGATTGCCATCGGCAGGCAGGGGCCCTACTTTCAAATGCCCCTCCCCACGCATCAAGCTCACGGTTGAATCCAGCATCCGGAAAGGTATACCTTTTTGGATATCCGCATCATATTGGTTAATGCCGTCCAAAAAACAGTACAATAACTCATCCCAAAATATCCTGGGGATTTTTTACACATGGCATCAGTTGGCTATGCCCGGGTCAGTACCACTGGTCAGAAGCTGGACGTACAGCTGGACAAACTGCAGAAATTCGGTTGTGACCCGATCTTCCAGGAAAAAGAGTCTGGATTACAATCCGACAGAGCGGAATTGAAAGAGTGCTTGCGGTATCTTCGTAGGGGAGACTGTTTAGTATCCTGGCAGCGATGGCAGAGTTTGAACTCGACCTGCGACATGAACGACAATCCGAAGGGATTGCCAAGGCCAAGGCGAAAGGAATTCGGCTTGGTCGACCGAATGCGCTATCCACTGAGCAGGTGCTGGTTCTGCGCGAGAAACGCGAGCAGGGGAGTTCAATTTCGGAGCTGATGAAGGAATTCTCTGTTTCCAGGAGTACGGTCTATAATCTGCTTCAACCAGTTGAAAATCCAAATTGATCAAGCAGGAGGAATTGGGATTGGCGGGTCGTAATACTGAAGTAGCATTAAACGTCATTTTAGCTGATGTATTGCGTCATATGCATCCCCGTTGGCACGACTCCATTGAAGCCGAGCAGACACGTAAATTAGTGGGTCACTGGAATCGGCAACCCGATCTTATAATCCACCATCCCGGCGTCCTGCCGGTAATCGTTGAAACGGAGTTTATGCCGGCTCACACTGTTGAAGACGATGCCAGGAGTCGTCTTGGAGAGGTGCTGGAATCCGATAGCAATCCGATTGAACAAACCATTGCGGTACGCATCCCAAAGCAACTCAGTGTCGCGAGTCAGGGAGATCTATCGAGGTTGATTCGAGAAACAGCCGAGTTCAATTTTTGTGTATTTTCCGCGGGAACAAAAGATACCGTTCGATGGCCCGAAAATGGCTGGCTGACGGGTAGTGTAGAAGATCTGGCCACTCTCATTGAACATGCTTCGCTGTCCGAAAGTCGAATCGCCAGTGGAGTAAGAATTCTTGAAACGGGTGTTGCCCAAGCAAGTTATATACTTCGAGAAGCAGGAAAAGATGCTCCTGATACGCTCAGAAATATCGCAGAAGAACTGAGACAGCAGGATTGTGAACAGACTTCCCGCATGGCCATGGCAATCGTTGCAAACGCGATGATGTTCCATAATGCTCTTACTGGGCACAAGAACATCAAATCCATTGATGAACTTCGCAATTTTCGTGGTCGCTTGCTGAAAGTATACCTGCTTGAGCAATGGCATTTCATCTATTACAACATCAATTACTGGCCAATCTTTTTCATTGCTCGACAGATCATGTTACCCATACCTGATCGCACTGCACACCAGATTCTGAACAGGTTAGCCAAGGTTGCTAGCGAACTGGCTGACCTTGGGACAACCAGCCAGCTGGATTTAGGTGGAAGAATGTTCCAGAAACTGATTGCCGACCGGAAATTCCTGGCTACCTTCTATACCTTACCCAGTTCCGCTACCTTGCTGGCAGAGTTGGCAGTCTCGAGACTTGCCATTGATTGGGCAAATGAAAAAGCCGTTACTGGACTGCGGATCGGGGACTTTGCTTGTGGAACGGGGGCTCTACTGAATGCAGCATATGGTGCTGTGATGGCGAGACATCGGCGAGCCGGCGGGGATGACAAGGCGATCCATTCACAGATGATGGAACATGCTTTGGTGGGTGCTGATATCATGCCTTCAGCAGTGCATTTAACGGCAACGATTTTATCGAGCAGGCACCCAAATGTTACGTTCGGAGATACGTCTATTGGAATATTACGATATGGAATGCCGGAAGAAGGAAGTGGTCATAAGCTAAGTTTGGGTGCCTTGGATTTCCTGGAAGACGAAGCAACCATGCCAATTTGGGGCACGGGGCACAAGAACGTTCATGGCATCAAGGAGGATAGCAAGCAGGAATTGCATATCCAGCATGGATCTTTCGATTTGGTTATTATGAATCCACCTTTTACACGGCCTACGGGTCAAGAGGCGGAAAGGGTTGGTGTCCCTGTCCCTTCTTTTGCTGCTTTTGGAACGGAAGAAGAAATTCAGCGAGCCATGTCAGTTGAACTCAGGAAAATGACCAAGCCCGGTATGGCTGGTGACGGGCAAGCAGGGCTGGCATCCAACTTCATCGACTTGGCACATAAAAAACTCAAGCCCGGTGGTGTTCTGGCTCTGATACTGCCATCTACCTTTATTCAGGGCGATGCATGGGAAAAATCTCGCAATCTGATTCGTGAGCACTATCATGACATTTGCATCTTCAGTATAGTGGTCACTGGACCGACCGACCGTGCGTTTTCTGCAGATACCGGCATGGCGGAAGTAATGGTGCTTGCTACTCGCCGTGGTAAAGCGGGTAGGTCAGCCAAAACTGATGCTGCTTATATCAACCTGTACAGGAGACCCCAATCGATGCTGGAAGCTTTTGCAATGGGCAGGCCGGAAGTTAATTTCGAGGCGGGTGCAAAGGATGGTTCGTATGAAATTGGCGAAGAGCGGGTCGGCAACTGGATAGCAGCTGAGTTGTCCGAGGGAGGATTTGCGGGTGTTCGTGAGACTAATGTTTCCCGATTTGCTCATCACTTGGAACGAGGCGAACTGGTACTACCAAGGATGGGTAAGGCCCTCAGGGTCCCGCTATGCCCACTTTCCGAGCTTGGAGAACGTGGTCTGTATCATATGGATTTGACAGGAACCGAGACCTCATTTATGGTCGAAATCGATTCTTGTGGCAGGCCTCGTATCGACTGTGAGGAACGGGCACAGGCTGCATGGGAGAATACAGCGACCAGACTGCATTTTAATCGAGATTTTCAGCTTAACTCGCAGCCATTGGCGGCTTGCATGACCATAGAGCCATCAATTGGAGGAACCGCATGGCCAAACTTTTTATGTGAGAATCGAGAATGGGAGCGAACCCTGGTTTTGTGGGCAAACACTACACTCGGGCTGATCGCATTTTGGTGGATGGGCACCCGCCAGCAACAAGGCAGGGCCCGCCTGCCTATATCTCTATTGCCCACCTTGCTTACGCTTGATGTTCGTAAATTATCCAGTGATCAATTATCCAAGGCAGATGAAGTATTCGAGAGTTTTGTGGATCAGCGTTTCCGTCCGGCCAATGAGGCGTGGGATGATACAGTGCGCCAAGACCTAGATCGATCCGTTTTGATCGACCTTTTGGAGTTGCCTGTTCGCATTATGGAACCATTGGATCTACTCAGGAAGCAATGGTGTGCAGAGCCAACCGTTCATGGAGGGAAAAACACAAGACCGAAAACCTAATGGTAAATCTGAAGTGTATGATCGAGAGACACTACTAACCTGGTTATGTCTGGATAGATCAGTATGCTGGCCGGAATTTTGTAACAGCCAGCTACTCGGTCTATTTCGTAGGTTCTGCCCTGCTTCCATCCTATCTCGGTTCCATGCGTGCCTTCAAGTCCCGGTGCAGCCTCATGCACGGTGAACAGGTCAGGCCTTGCCTTTCGAGGGCGAAAGCACGATAATGGCCGAAGCTGTCAACGATTCAACCCGGAGTCAAGCACCATGAAAAGACTGAAACTC
>JAPYNK010000140.1 GCA_028285825.1 Arenicellales bacterium
CGGATTCATCGTCTTCGCGCTGATCATCAATGCACTATGTAGTGTTAACACGCCCTAGAGTGCTCGCACCCCACACATTCTGAGTATGATACTTTCAAGTTCTTCCCATTCGTTCTTTCGACCCATTGGAATCCCTCCTTTTAGTCGATGATCTAAAGTACAAAGCTGAGCCAGTACCCTCTCCCACTGTAAACGGCCCAATCTGTCCATAGCATTGCCAACGGCTTTCCGACGGCCGCTCCAGACCCCGAAGCGCTTGTACAGTGATCTTGGAGATACCCTTAGACGTTCCGACTCATCAAAAATCCGGCAAATTTGCCTAACTTCCCGAACCATGGCCCATAAAATCAGAATCGGCACTTCGCCGGTTCTTTTCATGCTGTATAAGATCCTTATCGCACGATCCTGATACCCCAACAAACACGCATCAACCAGCATGAAAGCATCATGTCGTGCATGGTTGGCAATCAAGTCTTCAATAATTTCCAAAGTTACCACTTGATCCCGATATAGCAGTTTCAGCAGATCAATCTCCTGAGCTGCCGCAAGCAGGTTGCCTTCGACCATTTGACACAAGCGCCGAACTGCTTCATCCTGAATCTCAAGATTCTTTGACCGGACACGCTGGCGAACCCAGATGGGTAATTGTCCAGGTGTAATACTCGGGCACTGAATCAACGCTGCCGATTCAGCAACAGTCTTGAACCACTTGGTGTTTTGCCCAGCTCGGTCGATATGTCCGGCAATGACTATCAGTGTCACATTCTCTACCTGATTTTCAACATAGTCGATCAATGCTCTGGCACCCTTATCTCCCGGCTTACCTGTCGGCATCCTGAGCTCAATCAGCTTTTTCTCCTGAAAAATCGACATGGTCTGACTCTGCTCGAAAAGAATACCCCAGTTGAAACCGGCTTCAACCGTGTATCGGGTTCGGTCTGTCAAACCCTGCTCACGGGCCATGGCACGAAATTCATCCAAAGCCTCCTCAATCAACAGTGGTTCAGGCCCGAAGACGAAATACATTCCAACAAAACCCTTATCGAGATGCGATTTCAAATCACCATAATTTACTCGCATGATCAGTATTCATCGTTCATAGCCAACGCAATTGGCGAATAATACGCCCCGCAATCTCATTCGCCATTTGATTTTTGAGAAAATTCTCCTCATGCTCAACTTCAAGCTCCCTGCCGACTACATAGCGAAGACTCCCTGACTGAATGATTGGTTCAAGCGGCACTCTGATCGTTCCAGAGCTATCCACAATCCTGTATTCAACCAAATATCGATAGGCATAATCGGTAGCTATGCCTAAATTGTTGACTGCCTCAACCGATTTTCGAAACTGGACTTGCACGATCTCGATTTCAGGCGCCGAATCATCCTGGACTACCGAGACACCATTTTGCTTGAGGATATTGCTCAAAGTATCAATCATGGTTTGATCATCCCCGTTTAACCTAAGACTCAAAAACGCATCGGGAATATCGACCTGACTCTTTAGTTGAAATCCACAACTGGCGAGTAAAAACGCAAACAGACCCAGCATCACCAAGGATGCAGGTTTTGTACATTGCCTGCAGTAGCACATGTCAATAGTCACCGGTTGAACCAGAGTGAATTGCCGCCTGCTAATTCGATCAGCTATGCAAGCACAATATTGACCAATCGGCCAGGTACCAGAACAATTTTCTTGACGCTCTTTCCTTCAATGAACATGCGGGTTTTGTCATCATGAAGTGCGGCCTTCTCGATTTCCTCTCTGGTACTGTTGGCCGGAATACGAATCTGACTTCGCAATTTGCCGTTGATCTGAACCACCAGTTCAGCATGTGCTGATTTCAAGGCCTTGTCATCCACACTCGGCCATGTTGCGTCAAGCAAGGATTCCGTTTCTCCCAACTTGCTCCAGAGCACATGTGCAATGTGCGGCACAATTGGTGCAAGCACCTTGTTCAGAATTACCAGACTCTCTCTCAGCACCAATGCTCGGTCCGGATGATCAGAACTTTCAAACCTCTCGAGTGCATTCAGGATCTCCATGCTCCCGGCAACTACCGTGTTGTAATGGATTTTTTCATAATCACGAAGGATCTTTTCCAGAATCTGATGAGTCCTCCTTCTCAGATTGATGGCTTCCTCATCGCTAATCTGAGTGCTCCAGCTCGAGGATTTGGTTGCTTCTCTGACCGGTTTGGTATCGCTGAGCGTTCCATGCACCAGATTCCACCATCTTCTCAAGAAACGATGTGCACCGGCCAGAGCCTGATCATTCCATTCCAGCGTCTGCTCCGGTGGCGATGCAAACAGGATAAAAAGCCGCACTGTATCTGCCCCATACTGATCGATCATGGATTGAGGGTCAACCGTATTGCCAAGCGATTTCGACATTTTCTTGCCGTCCTTGAGCACCATTCCCTGACACAGCAAACGCGTAAATGGCTCATCGGAAGTAACCAAACCGATATCCCGCATTAATTTGTGAAACAACCTCGCATAGAGCAGATGCAACACCGCATGCTCAATACCTCCTACATACTGATCCACCGGCAACCAGTAATTCGCTCGTTCATCCAGCATGCTGGTGTCAGAATTCGGACAGCAATATCTGGCGTAATACCAGGATGACTCTACAAACGTATCAAAGGTATCGGTTTCGCGCTCACCTATCTGATCTGTCCCCGGCACTATTGTCTGATAGAAGGCTGGATCATTCTTGATCGGGGATTGAACACCTGAGAATTTGACATTCTCGGGAAGAACTACTGGAAGTTCCTCGTCCGGTACGGCAATCGGTTCGCCCGTATCTCCGTATACAACCGGGATCGGGCAGCCCCAGTAGCGCTGTCTTGAAATGCCCCAGTCCCGTAGCCGGTACTTGACAGTTTTTTTGCCAATGTTGCGCAAAGTAACAAATTCGGCAACTGCATTAAAGGCTTGATCATAGTTTAGTCCATCAAATTCACCTGAATCAAATACTTCGATGTTCTGTTTCTCGACCATCGCAGACTGACCGTAATCATGGGCGGCACCATCCGCATGCCGTATCACTGGGCGGATTTCCAGTTTATGATCCATTGCGAATTCCCAATCGCGCTGATCGTGAGCTGGAACAGCCATCACCGCACCTGTACCATAACCCATCAACACAAAATTGGCTGCCCAGATCATGACTTTCTCTCCGCTGACTGGATGGATGCCACATAAATCCAGAGGAATACCTTTTTTCTCCATGGTCTCAATGTTCTCTTCCGATACGTGCTGGGTTCGACACTCCTCCACAAATTTTGCAACTTTTGGGTTGCTCTTGGCCACTTTGACTGCCAGTGGATGCTCTGCCGCTACACAGATAAAGGTGATTCCCATGATGGTATCAGGACGTGTGGTATACACCATGAGCGGTTCTTCGCCAGGTATTTCAAATCCAAACTCAATACCTTCCGAGCGACCAATCCAGTTTCGCTGCATGGTACGAACCGCGTTCGGCCAGCCTTGAAGATTGTCGATCTCACCCAGTAACTCTTCGGCATAGTCAGTAATCCGAATAAACCACTGCGGCATTTCGCGGCGTTCAATCAATGCACCTGAACGCCAGCCGCGACCATTTTCTACCTGTTCATTAGCGAGGACGGTATTCTCTACCGGATCCCAGTTGACCGTACCCATTTTCTTGTAGGCTAGCTTCTTGTCAATCAGCTTAGTGAAGAACCACTGCTCCCAGCAGTAATATTCCGGTGTACAGGTTGCAAATTCACGGTTCCAGTCGTAAGCAAACCCCATGCGCTTCAGCTGTTGCTTCATGTGGGCAATATTGGCATAGGTCCATTTGGCCGGAACCTCATTGTTGGCAATGGCAGCATTTTCAGCGGGCAAGCCGAATGCGTCCCAGCCCATGGGCTGTAGTACGTTCTTGCCAAGCATACGCTGATAACGACTGATAGTATCGCCGATGGTATAGTTTCGGACATGCCCCATGTGCAACTTTCCGGAGGGATAGGGCAACATGGATAGACAATAATATTTTTCCTTTTGAGCATCTTCAGTGACCGCAAAACACTGCTCATCATCCCAGTGTTTCTGAGCCCGGGCTTCTACATCAGCGGGGTTATATTCTTGAGACATTTGCATGATGATAATTGGATAGAGCGATTGTAGTTTTTTTTGCAGTAATTTTCTCGTGTGGAGAAGCCTGTTCTTTATTTCTTGATCGGCTACTCTCGTACATGTATATTCATTTTTAACTTCACACTTTTGAACTGGGGACTAAATAGAACATGGTCGGACATATCCCAAGACAGTTTATCGATGAGCTGATGCGAAAGACCAGCATCGTCGATGTTATCGACAGCATGGTCCCCTTACAGAAAAAAGGGCGAGAATACATGGCCTGTTGCCCATTCCATGATGAGAAAACCCCATCTTTTTCAGTGAGCCCCCAGAAACAGTTTTTTTACTGCTTTGGTTGTGGTGAAAGCGGTTCAGTCATTGACTTCCTGATGAAATATCAAAACCTGGATTTTGTAGAAGCCATCGAAGACCTGGCCAATAGGGCTGGAATTGAGATCCCTCGTTCGAACGCAAACGGCAAATTTGGAGCATCACGCAACCAAGCCGATCATTTGCTTGAAATGGTGAATTTGGCAAATCTATGGTTTCAGGAGCAGCTCAAGAGCAACCCGGACCGCAAGACGGCAACCGGATATCTTCAATCGCGCGGGCTCAATGCCAAGATGATTTCCGAATTCAGGATAGGTTATGCCCCGGACAGTTGGAATGGATTGTCCAGTGAGTTAGGCAAAACCCCATCCAATCTGAAATTACTGGTTGATGCTGGTCTAATCAGCCACAAGCAGGATGCGCAAGGGCGGGACAGGTATTACGATAGATTCCGCGGGCGTATTATGTTCCCGATTGAAGACAGCCGTGGACGCATTGTCGGTTTCGGTGGTCGGAATTTAACGGAAAAGGGACCCAAATACCTCAATTCGCCGGAAACCGCGCTTTTCCACAAGAGCCGGGAACTGTATGGCATGCACCGAGCTCGGCGTGCAATCGGCAAACAGAATCGCAGCATCGTGGTCGAAGGGTACATGGATGTGGTCTCGCTAGTTCAGTTTGGTGTCGAAAATGTGGTAGCTGCACTTGGCACTGCAACTACACCTGATCACGTGCAATGCTTGTTCAGGCTTGCACCCGAGGTCGTGTTTTGTTTTGATGGCGATCAAGCCGGAAGAAATGCGGCATGGAAAGCACTCATAACTACTTTGCCTGAATTGAAAGATGGCCGACAAGCAAGCTTCCTGTTTCTCGATGAAGGCGAAGACCCTGATACAACTGTCAGAACTGTCGGCACTGATGGTTTTTTGAAGAAGGTTGGCTCGGCACTGCCCATAACCAACTTCCTATTTGAGAAGCTCGTGGAAGAGATTGACCTTGAGAGGATCGACGGTCGTGCAAAACTGGCTAGCCTGGCCAAACCGTTACTCATGAACATTCCGGGCTTCGCACTCAGATCCATGATGTTTGATCATCTGTCGACGCTTTGCGGGATCATGATTGAACCGGATGAATCCAATCAATCGTTGAGATCCCAGAATACGGCAACTGGCTCAAGACGACACCATGACAGGAATCTCCATGGGCGGCTCCCTCTGGTTGCACAAGCCATCAACCTGTTGCTTCAGCATCCGTATCTAGCCAGAAAAAGTCCTAATTTCAGTGCATTGGATGAATTGAATATGGATGGCCTTGATGTTCTTACGGACATGCTGAATACGTGTTGCAAAGATCCGAATATAACCGTTGCCCGGCTTCTTGAGCGTTTCCGTCATGCTCCATATCATTCATATCTAGAATACCTTGCACTTCGCGACCATCATGTTCAAGATGATGTGCTGGTGGAGCATTTTGGTGAAATCATCCGAAAGCTGCTTGCACGATTGAGAAAGCAACACCACGATGAGTTGATCGCAAAATCACGTCAACGACCGCTTGAGCAACATGAAAAAGAGGAACTATTGTCCTTGCAACAAGAGCGAATTCACCAGTCAGCGCAATCGGAAGAATAGGCGGCATCCTTTTTTTCGGCTCAATCTTGAGCACTATTTATCCGGGCTTGTCTGGTTTCCAAGGTTCATTCGGGACAATTGAAATTTTCCTGCATGACTCAATATTATACGGGAAACCCGGGCTGAAATTCCATGACATCAAGTAGGCAAACTACGTAATCAGGTTTTGGTCAAGTGCGATACAATTCGTGCCCTTGTTTATTTTGAGCCGATAACGACTGGAACCAGTCTCTATATTGAAGACATCAAGATGAGTAATCAGAAAACAGGCAAAGAAACCGATATCGAAAACGAACCCCAAGAAATCGAGCTGGATGAGATTGACGAAGAGAGCGATAAAGACTCTGACAATTTGGAGGCAAAGGACATTGATTCTGATAATTCCGATGACAAGCAGGTTGAGGAGGTAAAGCCCAAGACTCAATCCAAGCTTCAGAAGCTGGTACTCAAGGGTCGCTCACAAGGGTTTCTGACCTATACCGAAATCCAGGATCACCTTCCTGAAAATATGCATGACACTGACCAATTTGAGGTCGTTGTCAACATGATCAAGGACATGCATATTGAGCTAGTTGATAAGGCTCCGGACACCTCGGAGACTTTGACGCTCAAACGAGACAACACGGAAGATCAGGAAGTCATGGAAGAGGTCAGTGCTGCGCTCAAAACTGCAGTTGAAAGCGAGTTCGGGCGCACCACTGACCCGGTACGCATGTACATGCGAGAAATGGGTGTGGTGGAATTACTGGATCGAGAGAAGGAAATTGAACTCGCAAAACGCATTGAAGCAGGCAACCGCATCAGCATATCCGCTATGGCTATTACTCCTGTCGTGCTTCGCAAGTTGGTGGAATATATCAATGCAATTCAGAAAAAGGAAATGAAACTGACCGAATTGGTAGTGGGGTTCCATGATTGGGAGTCATACAGGGATGAAACGGTGGCAACTCCCGGAGAGCCCGGACAAAACGCTTCTGAACAGGAAATGGCAACCGGCCCCGATCTCGACGAAGCAAAAAGACGCTTTAATAAAATCAAACGCTCGCTGAAATCCATGGAAGGTGCGATCGAAAAACATGGCATGTCTAGCAAGAGGGTTCTTAATGTGCGCAAAAGGTTAGGGGACGAGCTAATCCTGATCAGGTTTGTACCGGCGAGACTGGAAGAAATGGCGAATGCCCTTAAAGCCTGCATGGAAGAATTGAAAACATGTGAGCGTGGCATAAAGAAGTATTGTGTTGAATATGGCAAAGTATCGAACAAGCTTTTTACTGAGAAATTCAAAGATCGGGAAACAGATCTTGAATGGTTTGATGAGTTTGTTGAGGAGCATGGCACCGAACACCCCCGACTCATCCGGTATCGTGAAAAAGTCCATGAATTGATTTACCGGATCCTGAAAGTTGAAAATACGGCAGGGCTTGATTTGCAAGAATTTCGTAGACTGTTTGACGATTTTTCGCTCGGCGAAGTAAAAGCACGCAGAGCCAAAAAGGAAATGGTGGAAGCCAATTTGCGTCTGGTTATTTCCATTGCCAAAAAGTACACCAATCGCGGATTGCAGTTTCTTGATCTTATTCAGGAAGGCAATATTGGCTTGATGAAAGCGGTTGACAAGTTTGAATATCGGCGGGGATATAAATTTTCGACCTATGCCACCTGGTGGATTCGCCAGGCAATTACCCGTTCTATTGCGGATCAGGCCAGAACCATACGCATACCTGTGCACATGATTGAAACCATCAACAAGCTGAATCGGGTTTCGCGCCAGATCTTGCAGGAAAAGGGCCGGGAACCGTTACCAGAAGAACTCGCTGAGCGCATGGAACTTAATGTAGACAAGGTACGCAAGGTATTGAAGATTGCTAAAGAGCCAATTTCCATGGAGCAACCCATGGGTGATGACGAAGATTCGCATCTTGGTGATTTCATTGAAGACCAGAAGGCCCATGCACCGGTTGACAATGCAACATCATCAGGCCTGAAAGAAGCCACAAACGGAATCCTTGATCAGCTCACTGAGCGAGAGGCCAAGGTTTTGCAGATGCGCTTTGGAATTGGCATGAATACTGACCACACATTGGAGGAGGTCGGCAAGCAGTTTGATGTGACTCGGGAACGCATTCGTCAGATTGAGGCCAAGGCATTGCGGAAACTTCGTCATCCCAGTCGGTCTGAACAACTGAAGAGTTTTCTGGATACTATTTGAGGTTTGTTTGTGGAAAAACCGGTTTCGATTGAGCTGGTTTCCTAGTTTGGTGTATTTAATTGCTCAGATCTTAGATTCTTTGGGCCTGTAGCTCAGTCGGTTAGAGCAGTGAACTCATAATTCATTGGTCGCAGGTTCAAGTCCTGCCGGGCCCACCAGTATTTCGTTTAGCTGCTGATTTAACAGGTTTTTTTACCTGTCATCAGTCTAGCATTTACCTTTCAATGTCTTACGGGAATTATAACCGGAAAGACAATTGATTATAACCGTTACGAACACCAAAGGCGGCGTCGGCAAGACCACCCTGGTCGCCAATCTGGCCGGCTATCTAGCCGACCTGGGCAAACGGGTGCTTTGTGTTGATGCCGACATCCAGCCGGCACTTTCTTCCTACTATCCCCTCAAAACTGAAGCCCCCAACGGCCTGCGTCAATTGATTTTCGAGGCCAGCATCGAGAACGTGGTCTCTCAGACCACTATACCAAACCTGGACCTTGTCTATTCCGACGACCCGAAAGGCATGCTTCAGAATTTTATTTTGCATACCGCAGACGGGCGACAGCGTCTGCATTACACGCTCGAACAAATTCAGCATGACTATGACTACATTCTGATTGATACCCAGGGTGCCATCGGCCCCCTGCAGGAATCCGCCATTTTCGCCGGTGACATCATTCTGTCTCCGGTTCGCACCGACAAGGTGTCGGCAACCGAATTCAATCGCGGAACGGTCCGCATTGTCTCGGAAGCCCGGGTCATGGCATCCCGGCTCGGGATGCAAATCGGAATGCTGTACGCCATCCTGTTCGGGGTCTCCCGCACTCGCGATGCCAATCTGTATGCTGAAGCTCTGACACGTCTCTTTGAAAACCAGCAGTACGACCAGATTCGGCTGTTAAAGACTCGAATTCCCGATACCGCCGCCTACCGAACCGCCGCCTCGGCACAACGCCCGGTTCACACAATCGATATGCACACGCGCGGCAAAACGCCCTGTGCGCTTGAGATCATGAGCAGCCTCGCTGCAGAACTGTTTCCGGTTCCGCCACCTCCATCACAGGGGATATCATGAAAGACATTGATCGCATCACAGAATTTTTGCATTCCGGGCACCACGGATCGCCGGATGCGGATATTCCAAGTTCAGCAGAACCCATTCCGGAATCGATGATCCGGCTGAATCTCGATCAGCTAACACTGTATGACCGGAATCCCCGCATTCAGCCTAACCAGGACTATACAAAACTCAAGGCCAGTCTACTCAAGACCGGCGCAGCAAAAGTGCTGCTGGCGGTAACCCGACGACCCGGGGACACCCTGTATTTCCCAGCGGCTGGCGGCAATACCCGGCTTACCGTACTCAAGGAATTGTGGGATGAATCAAACGATGAGCAGTTTTACTGGATCAACTGCAAGTTCATCGCCTATACGGATGAAATGCAGCTCATGGTAGCCCACCTGAGCGAAAACGACAACCGCTCCGACTACCTGTTCATTGACCGGGCCCGGGCCATCTGCGAACTGCATGAGGAATTGTCTCGTACCGAGGGCGAATCCGTTACCCAACGAGCCTTCATCGAGCACTTGCTCTTGATGGGTTATCCAAAACTGAACCGGACCTATCTGGACCTTTTTCGCTATACCGTAAACCATTTATATCCCTATATCCCGAGTGCTCTGGATGCAGGTATGGGGCCAAGAAAGGTACAGGACCTTCGTCGTCTCCAAAAGGACTTGAACGTGTTTTTTGGGCCAGAAGGGATCGGCAGCATGGAAGTTCAGCAACGATCTGAAACACTCTTTCCTGCTGTCCTGTCGGAACTCGACCGCCCCAACGGCGACGGCATTGACCAACAAATGCTGGTTACCAGCATGCTCGGGATTATGGCTCCCATTATCATGGCTTTGATGGAACAGGGGGAGAGTCAATTCGCCGAAGCGGAAATAATTCTTCGCATGAAGCATGCGTGGACCTCATTCCGCAACAATCCGGATCATCCGATCCACTCGATTTATTCCAGCAATCGAGAGGATTCCGGTGTTGAACCAGAGCGGGATTTCGGGGCAATTGAACCGGCTGTAAATGCAAAACCTGCCCAAACCCCCAACGCTCATGAAAATCATGCGCCAGATCCACCTCAAGCGTCTTCACTGTCGACGGGATCACAAGGTTGCTGGAGTCGTTACAGGAACCTGACCGAAGACATCTTTTCTCAAGTCAGTAAATACGCAACAGAGTTCAATTTCGCCGATCTCGTTTCCCCGTTCCTGCTGGAGAAACCGGTCGGCAATGGATTCTGGGTTGACTTGCCGGAATCCAATCGCAACCTCAATGATCATGCTGTAGCGGCCTGGTGGTGGCTGTGGGACATCTCCGGATTGACCACGGAACCCGGGGCAATTGCGGAATTGATCATCCATGACCGGCAATTCGCACAATCCCGAATTGCCGGTCAGTTTCGAACCATTGCGGAGGCAGCAACAACGGCGAGTCAATCCGAGATTGAGTCAACTCTAGTCCCGTACATTGAATCCAGCATCCCCAAACGAATCCATCCCGTGCAATTCCTGCGCTCAATGTCAGACCTGCAATATTCGCTGCTGGCCAGTGTTATTGAAATGGTCCGCGGTGTAGACACCATCATCGAGAAGATCGACAGCAATGATTCGTGAAGAAGAAATCAAAAGAGCAGTGATACGCGATCTGATCGCGCAGCGTTTTTCTCGGGCACTCCCGACGTCCGAGCAGATCGAGAAAATCATTCTGCAATGCGAGGATTGCGTGACCATTGACATCGATCAGATCCAGCGGGAGTTTCAAAAGATCCGATTCAACTCAATTGCCCAGGAGTTGATCGCAGCCGGTTGCCACAACCGCCTGCTTCGAGAAATTTTCGGGGTCAGTCTCCGCAAAATTTCCCAATATCGAACCGAGGAGGGGATCCCGAGTCCGGGTCGTGCACGCCGCCTGAGAAAAAACGAGACCAGGAAACTGGATGAAATCTACACCGCTACGGCAATCCATGACTGGTGCGACAAGTACGAGGTGGCCCTGTGGTGCCTGTCGGCACACAAGCGGCATGGCCTGCCGTTTGTGTCCATATATCGATATATGACTGATCAATATGGCGCATAATCATGAATAAAGACCCAACCAAGCTTCGTGATCTCGTCAAGCAGGCCCATGCATTTGCCTGCAAGAACGGGAGCGATGCAGTGCTTTTTATCGGCTCTCCAAGCGCTCCGATTCCCCGGGCCCTGATAACCGATGTCGATCTGCCGCCCTGGTCCAGAATGCTCTGGTGCTACTGGAGAGCCCGATCCGAATCATCCAGTTCAGGAGCCATTGCCTCGGACTACGACACGATCCGCAAGGAACTGGGAATCAGCGGCAAGGCAACAGTCGCAACGGCCATTCAGGCCCTGCGCCTAACACGCTGGATAACCCGAATGCCGTTATCAAAGGGCAAGGAACGATTCAACTCACGGGTCTACCTGTTGCATGCACTTCCGCTCACCTATCAGCAGGCTGTCGAGATCGACCCCGACTATGCGGCCTGGATTTTGGAAGCGATTCGCTCAAAATCCAGGCCGATTCGCAATCTTGCCCACCGAATTGTCGACCGCGCCATGGAATTTGCGGACAAGCCAGAACCGGGATTCAGCGACGAATTGGGGCGTCTCGTCCAAAGCTCGCAACGATCGACCCAGTGGGCCTGTACATTCCAGCGGTCTCACCCTGATCAGGCAAGGAAGATTCATGATTGTGAACCACCCCCACAGACACAAGATGTCGAGCTGGAATTTTATGACGCGATTCTGAAATTTAATGATTTTCAGAAATCGGTTGCTGAAGCAAAGATCCGGTACTTGCCAGAGCAATACCAACAGGCCTACTTGAATGATCTTGTCGCTCGGGTAATCAAGCGGAAAGGTAGTCAGCGACCCGTTCAGAACCCGCTCTCCTATCTGCAGTGGATGGTGAATCAATATTTGGACAGGGAAGAAATTGTTCTGAACGGGGATGGCGAGAATCTGAAGCGAGTGCTGAACGAGAAATCCGGGAACGAATTCAAGAAACAAGCTGCCAGTCTTCGACAAACGCTACAAGAGCAGCAATGCGAGATTGAATATTTCAATCGGATGATTGAGGCGTCGCATGATCTGCCGGCGAAATGGATGACAGAAGGCTTGCAGGAGGCACAGGAGGCCGTTTGCAAAACCAGAAGACGAATTGAGGAAATGAAGGATGAGGCATTTGGATAGAAAAAAACGATCAATTCCATCGAGTTCAATTTTTGAACTCGATGGGCGTCATTCACCGAGTTCAAAAATTGAACTCGGAGACAGTGCTTTAAGTATATGTAGTAGTAGTATGTATACATTGAAGAACTACTACTACATCAATCATGCTACAGAGTTGGCCAAACGTTTGGCCAGCCTTGCAATCAGACTGGAACAGACCGCATGAATACCGAAACAGAGTTGGCCAAACGTTTGGCCAGCCACACACAGGCACCGGGAAAAATCCAGGGATGGATCGAAGTAACGCTTCACTCGAATGAGGCTGTGGCAATGATTGATGGCAGGAGTCCGGTGGACGTACCGTCCAAACAAATCCCGGGATTGAAGCAATTTTCCAAACAATCCTTTCTGGCTGAAGAAGCGATGGGCAAAGGGTGTCCGTTCGCTGAATACCTGTTGGCGCAAATCGAGGAAAAACTCAACGGAGCAACTGAAGAACTGGCGCAAATCAACAACAAGTTGAAAGCAATTGAGCATGAACGCCTGAAAAGACATGACAGTATCGGGGGGCGGGCATTCGCGTGCTACGTCGAATCGAGCGCCCCTTTTGAGGAGAGGTATAAATTTGGTCATTATGCGAGCATGGCCCTGCGACTCATTGTGATGTTCGATGACATTGTGTTAATTGCAAGGGCTCTTTCCTATCATCGGGTCATCAGTGCAAACGAGGCGATGGAAAAGATCAAGGCAGGAGGACACCCGATCAGGGGGCTGTTTGTACTGGCACAGGGGTATCGTTATGGAGGGTGCACCCGATCCGACCTTGAGAGTGTCAACCCGGTCGCTTTGCGAACGATAGAGAACCTGATTAAAAGCGGTTTTCTGGATCGGCGAATGTTCAACGGTCCGGAAGACATTTGCGCCACATTCAAGGATTACCGGGCGAAATTGAGTGAGATTGTATTTGAGGCATTTGACCCGAATAAAGGCGTAATTGGCGAGGGAGAGAAATCAAGTTGAGATTGCATGGAGATCGAGTTCGAAGGATGAAGGAACTGGATAAAGTTCTCAGTTGTCTAACCAGGGAGATGCGGGTCATGGTGGAGCATCTCAACGATATCGTCGGCAAAGCTGTGCCGGTGATTTTGAGGGCGCGGATGCATAGCGCAGCCGGCGTTCTGTCGGTGTGCTACAAAATTCGACAGAACGCTTCAACCCGAACTCGATTGTTTGAGACAGATCCCCAAACGGGTCGGCAGGCGTGTCTGGTGAATTTGAGGGCGGGTGATATGGAAGAGCTGAAAAGTCTGGACTGCGAACGCCAGATATTGAATCATCGGTACCGAACTGCATTCGCCGAGCGTAAGTCGCTACGCCTGCTTCATCGTAATTTGCGAATGCAGTCTGGGGTAATTGATGAAACATAGGGGGTAATTCATGAGGCTGGAGTAATTTATCTAAAGGGCCCTTTAAGGGTAAGGGGGGAATCGGGGGTTTTCGAGCTGGCCAAACGTTTGGCCAGCTTTTCACATTGGAGATTATTCATGATAACAATCGAAAAAGCATATGTTCACGGAATCGAGTTCAAGACGATTTCCGGGGCAGGTCAAAAATCAAGGGATCTTGCGACGCTGCGGGTGATGGTTGATCGATCCTATCGGGACGGCGAAAGCGAGGATGGTACGCCGAGATATAACAATGACAAGGATTTCTGGATCACGGTCGAAATGTGGGGTCCGAGAGCCAGGGCCCTGCAGGGTATCGTAACCAAGGGTGCCCGGGTCTTTGTGGTCGGACGCTACGAAAACAATGTCTGGACCGACAGGGAGTCGGGGGAAGCGCGGAATCGCATGTTGTTCGCCGCCAGCCAGATCGCAATTGATCCGGGTTCAATTGCGAGTATTGCATACAGGAGCAGGAGTTCCGAAGCTGCAGGTGCGAAGGACGATCCGGCGGAAGAGCCGGTATCTGAATGATGCTGGGGCAGGCAGGTGGCCAAACGTTTGGCCACCTTTTTCCGGACGCGGAATGACGAGTAGGAGCTACCATGCGGGAATTGAACAATTCGATTTATCACGAACCGGGGGTCGGGTTGCTTGCGCTGGTCGAATTCGACGGAGCACAGCGTTTTTTTACGCAGCAGGGGCTGGCATCCCTGATCGAGATGGAAAGACGGCATCTTCATGATGTCTCATCCCTAGTGGAAGCGCTCGATGAACTCTCCGGTGCGGACCGGGATTATCAGCATGCGCTGGATGATTTTCGGCGCCGTTGCTCGAGGCAAATCCAGAGCCGGGACTGGAGTCACGATCCGCCTCGCGCTCGGGATAGTGCGGGCGGTGGCGAGCTGGTGCCATCAAATCATAAGTTATTACTTATGTAAAATGGACGATTCCAGTCATAATCAGACTGATTTCGGGATTTTTCCGGTTGGCCAAACGTTTGGCCAACCTCAAAATCACGAAAATATGCCGTTATCCATAAATAATTATTTATGGATAACGGCGGGCGGGCGGGGTGATGCAGGTTTTTCTGTGTGAAAAGCCTGCGCAGGCGCGAGATATTGCGCAGGTGGTCGGGAACCCGCAGCAGCAGGCGGGGTTTCTGCAGATCGGTGGCATGGCCTTCACCTGGTGTGTGGGACACCTGTACACACAGGCTGAGCCAGACGAATACAATCCGGATTTCAAGCGCTGGAAGCTCGAGGATCTGCCGATTGTTCCGGAAGTCTGGAAATTAAAGCCCCGGGATCGCGTGGGCAGGCAAATTACCGCAATCCGGAGACTACTCAAGCAGGCGGAAGAGGTAGTCATCGCTACCGACCCGGACCGGGAGGGGGAGGTGATTGGGAGGGAGGTGCTGGATGAGCTCGACTACCGGGGACCGGTACGGCGTCTGCTGTTGAATGCGCTCGATGCCGCATCCATCCGCAAGAGCCTGGATGCAATCCGGGACGGGAAGGAGACCGAGGCACTCTATCAGGCCGGGCTGGGACGCAGTCGCGCCGACTGGCTGGTCGGCATGAACCTGACCCGGGCGTGGACGCTGATTTCGCAGGCCCGGGGCGGGCGTGGGGTGACGTCCATCGGACGGGTGCAGACGCCGACATTGAACCTGATCGTTCAACGGGATCTGAAAATCGAGAAATTTACTGCGTCCGACTACTACACTGTCGAGGTACTATGCCAGCATGCCCTGGGCGATGCATTTGAAGCATGCTGGCAACCGAACCGGATGCAGATTGACGCGTACTGCGACAGTGAGGGACGGTGCAGCAGGAGAAGCGAGGCGGAACGCATTGCAGACCAGCTTCAAGCCTCGGGCGGAGGACAGGTGACCCAATCGGCGTGCCAGCGGAAACGAGTGAAGGCACCGTTGCCGTTCGCGCTCTCTGACCTGCAGCAGCTCGGCAACAGGCGATGGGGGTATGGCGCGAAGCAGGTGCTCGAAATTGCCCAGTCGCTGTATGAAAAACACAAGGCGATCTCCTATCCCCGTTCGGACTCGGGCTATCTGCCCGAAGACCAGTTCGCCGAGGCCTGCGACGTGGTCGCTGGATTGCGGAAGTCGTTTCACGCTGAGGCTGACCAGTATCTTTTCGAGGGTATCCAGATCACGCAAAAGTCACGGGCGTGGAATGATGGGAAGGTCACTGCGCATCACGGAATTATTCCGACCATGCAGGCGGTGCGGGTCGATGCGCTCGATGAAGCAGAGGGAAATGTCTATCGGGTGGTCGTGGAACGATACCTGATGCAGTTCCTGCCGGATCACGAATACGAAGCCGTAAAACTCGAGCTGGAAGCCAATGGAACAAGCCTTGAGGCAACGGGCAGGAAAACAGTCATCGCCGGCTGGAAATCCCTGGAAATGGCGGATTCGGACCGGGTTGATCCGCCGATTCCGTATCTCAACAAGGGGGACCGCGTTGCCATCGAGCAGGCGAAAGTCACCGATCGGCAGACCAAGCCGCCGGCCCGCTATACCGAGGGTACGCTGATCAGGGGGATGACCCGCATTGCCTCGGAGGTCGACGATCCCG
>JAPYNK010000141.1 GCA_028285825.1 Arenicellales bacterium
CATGGATTTTCTGACCAGAGGATTTTTGTTGGCAGCATTCACTGCATTGACTACCAGGGGGATTCCAGCGAGCTGGCCTACCGCATCCGTTGAAGACAGGATTTTCTCACTGATTTTCGCTCCCTCGGTCTTGAACTTGACCGCTTTCGCTCTCAGCATAAGATGCGGAAAATCAATATTCCACTCATGCGGCGGAGTGTACGGGCACTTGGTCTGAAAGCAGAGATCGCACAGATAGCACTGGTCGACGACTTTCCAGTAATCCTGCTTGTCAACCCCATCGATTTCCATAGTCGAAGATTCGTCAACCAGGTCAAACAGGGTTGGAAATACGTGACACAGACTAACGCAGCGTCGACATCCATGACAGAGATCGTAAACCCTTTCGAGTTCGTTGGTCAGGGATTCCTGATCATAAAACTCGGGGTTTTTCCAGTCCAGGTCATGCCTGGTAGGCGCTTCCAGATTGCCTTCTCGAGATCTATCCACAGTCAAATTCCTGCTTGTGTTGAACAGGCAAGGGGTGCCGATAATCACGGCACCCCAATCCCGGTTCAGATTTCATCCAGGGTTTTCTGGAACTTGTTGGCGTGGGAACGCTCCGCTTTACCAAGCGTTTCAAACCAGTCGGCAATCTCATCGAAACCCTCGCCCCGTGCGGTCTTGGCCATGCCCGGATACATGTCCGTGTACTCGTGGGTTTCACCAGCGATCGCAGCCTTGAGATTGTCCGGAGTACTGCCAATCGGCAAACCGGTTGCGGGATCGCCACATTCCTCCAGGTATTCGAGATGCCCATGCGCATGACCAGTCTCACCTTCCGCTGTTGAGCGAAAAACCGTTGCAACATCGTTATAGCCTTCAATGTCAGCCTTTGAAGCAAAGTACAAATAACGTCGATTGGCTTGTGACTCACCTGCAAATGCATCTTTGAGATTCTGCTCGGTTTTGGAATTTTTAAGATTCATCTTGTGTCTCCAGTTAATGAAAAATTGTAAATTGATGTGTCAGTTCAGACTCACAACATCAATTATAAGACCGCATCATGATTAATCAATTGAATTATTTTTATTCAAATAATAGCTTTTTACTATTACTTGAACCCGCCTAGGAGTGCGCCCCATTGTTGACCCAAATCCAGTCACATGCGAATATAATCATCGGAGAACTGTAAGCATGACCAACCCTTGCAGCCATGAATCACGGTTCAGGAACAGAACCACGAATCAGGGTTTTTGCAAAGCCTCTATCCTTTGATCAAGAGGCGGATGTGAGCTGAACAAGTACTTGAATCCGGTAGACTGCCTGCCCGAGACACCAAACGCGGCCAGTTGTTCCGGAAGTGCAGACGGCTCATGGAGATCACGAAGTCTCTTCAACGCCGAGACCATATTGTCACGACCGGCGAGTTCTGCCCCGCCCAGATCGGCCCGGAATTCCCTGCGGCGACTGAAATACATGACAATCGTACTGGCCAGTATGCCGAGCACGAGTTCGGCAATGATCACCGTAATCCAGTAGCCAGGACCCATGCCGGAGCGACTTTTGAATACTGCTCGATCGACCATCTGTCCAATCACGCGAGACAGAAAAATGACGAAGGTATTCACCACGCCCTGAATCAGTGCCAATGTAATCATGTCTCCGTTTGCTACATGGCTCACCTCGTGCCCAAGAACGGCTTCAACTTCGGCTCTTGACATGTTCTGGAGCAGTCCCTGACTAACCGCAACCAGAGCATTGTTCCGATTCATGCCGGTCGCAAAGGCATTCGGCTGCGCATGATTGAATATGGTCACCTCCGGCATCCCAATCCCAGCCTGCCGGGCCTGTCTCTCGATCGTTTCAAGCAGCCATCCTTCCTGGGCAGTGCGCGGCGTTTCGATGACTTGCGCACCCGAAAACTTCTTGGCCATGCGCTTGGACATCGCAAGGGAAATGAATGATCCCAGCATTCCAAATGCGGCCGCAAAGACCAATAGCGAACCCATGCTCTGACCAGTGCCGTACAGGTACTGGTCAAACCCGAACAGTCTTGCCGTGAAATTGAGCACGACAAGTATTGCCAGATTGGTTGCCAGAAAATAGCCGACTCGTGCAAACACGACATCAAATGGTGGAAATGTACTTTCGTTCTCCCCTACAGCATGCCAAGTACGGTATCTGCATCACTGTTGGACAACTCGCCAGGGGATGGCTCGAGGTTGAGGTGAGTCACAATTCCATCGTCTGCAATCAACACATAGCGTTGAGAACGTACGCCAAGCCCCCTGTCGGTCAGGTCAAGCTCCATGCCCAAAGCCTGCGTCAGGCTGCAGCTTCCATCGGCCAGCAACAGTATGTTGCCATCGGTATTTTGAGACTCCCCCCAGGCCCCCATGACAAACGGGTCATTCACCGACAGACAGGCGATGCTATCAACACCCCTGGCCTTGATTTCTTCATGCTTGACGACATAGCCAGGAAGATGCGATGCACTGCAGGTAGGGGTAAACGCACCCGGCAGCGCAAACATGACGACTTTCTTTCCGCTGAAAACCTCATCAGTGCTGATATCACTGGGTCCATCCGAGGTCATGGTGGCAATCGTTACATTGGGGATTCTGTCTCCGACTTTAATAGTCATGGTTCATACTCCGAAAATTATCAATAAAATGCAAAAGAATTCATCTGGACTCAACCGAATGCTGATTACCATGATGCACAAAAAGCATAGTTCTGCAATCTCTGATTGTATCGTATCCAACAACGTGAACCATGGGTCACGTATCGGCCTCAGCATCTGGAATGAGATTGCCGTCATCAGCAGGAGGTCATGTCGCCATCACTAATATGGTTCGTGTCAATCATGGTTCAAGTAGCAAATTAATTACGGTATCATCATGCCCTTCCAAATAAGCACTGAATCACCACCATGCGAGTTTACCTTTCCGGTATCACGACCACGTTCATTGCCTTTTCAATATCAATCATGCTAAGTGGCTGTTCCATGTTTGGCGGACGTGCTGCCGAAGAACCCCTGTTTGCGGTCGTTGCCGAACATGACAACATTCAGATCAGGGACTACGCGGCCTATACGGTCGCCGAGACAGATGTTGACGAGACGTTCGATGCCGCAACCCGGATTGCCTTCAACCGACTTTTTGACTACATCTCCGGCGCCAACACAGGCTCGGGAAAAATCGACATGACCGCCCCGGTTCTGGTGATGCCGGAAAAGGTTTCCATGATTTCACTCTCTGAAAATGCCGCATTTCGACCGCGCCGTGAATCCGGTCTCATGAACAGGAAGCATCAGGGCTGGACCATAGCCTTTGTCCTGCCTCGGGGAATGAATGCCGCCAATTCCCCCGCACCTGATGATTCACGAATCAAACTGGTTGATGTGCCGGCAAGGAAGGTCGCAACGTTAAGATTCACAGGGCGATTACGAACAGCGCCAGTGGAAATCCGGCGTTCGGAACTCGCATCTTGGCTGGACAGGCATGGCATGAACCATCGAGGAGACTGGCAAGTCGCAGGCTACAACCCGCCCTGGACAATACCGGCCTTGCGCCGTAACGAAATCCAGGTCAGCCTGATTAACCAGAACGAGCAGTGAGACAGTGACTGCAACAGAACAGAACATCCAGAATCTCATGGCAGGATTCAGCACTGAAGTAACACCGGGCTCGGCTGCCAGGATCAACAGCTTTCGAGAGCACCTGCGTGAAGGAACAACGGTTTACATAACCTTTCTGCCTGGCTCTGATTTTGCAGATACGGTCAAGGTCGCAAAGCGCCTGAGACAGGAAGGTCTTGAACCCGTGCCCCATTTCGCTGCCCGCAGCATTGTCGACAAATCAACCCTGAATGAATATCTGTCCCGTGTCGTCGGCGAGGCCGGGGTCGACCACGTACTGTGCATTGCCGGTGCGGTCGATGACCCGGTCGGCGATTTCACGGATTCTATGCAAATGCTTGACACTGGCCTTTTCGATCAACATGGCATTCGTCAGATTGCCGTAGCCGGCCATCCTGAAGGCAGTCCTGACATGCCTGACGAGGCTATCCTGACAGCCCTTGAATGGAAAAATGCTTATTCACAAAAAACCGATGCAAGAATGTATCTGGTCACCCAGTTCGCATTTGAATCCGAACCCATCATGAACTGGGACCAGAAACTCCTGCAGGATGGCAACACCCTGCCAATCCGGGTTGGCATACCCGGCCTTGCAAGCATAAAAACCCTGCTGATGCATGCCAAAGCCTGCGGGATTGGCCCATCCATGAAATACCTGACCCGACAGGCGAAAAATTTAGCCAAACTCATGACCGTCAACACACCGGATACACTGGTCAGGGAGCTGGCAGTCTACGCTGACTCCAATCCGCACAGCGGCATTGCCGGGATTCACATGTACCCACTTGGCGGTCTTCGAAGAAGTGCTGTCTGGAGCTATGCAGTTGCGGACGGCCTGTTCAAATTGAACGCAAAAGGCGGTCTCGATGTGGAAGCCGATTACGGCTAGTCGGCATCCTATCTCAGGACACGACGTCACGCACCAAAATGACGTGCAGCGTTCGCGGACCATGCGCGCCATAGACAATCGTCTGCTCAATATCGGCCGTTTTTGATGGTCCGGTAATTAAATTGATGGCCCGAGGCTGCTCCCCAATTAACGGCCACAGGCTTTCCATGCTATCGACCAACCTCGATTGCTTGAGAACAGCAATGTTGAACTCGGGAAGAAAATGGTGGTTGACCGGGGATTCTCTGGACGAAACCATGACGAGAGTGCCGGTCTCGGCAATACCGGCAAACGCCATGGTCACTGAACTTGCGTCTTCACGATTCGAAGCCCGACTTTCGACATCCAGCCCCGTCCACTCAATCGATGAAAGTTCCGGCTCGGGGGATATCACGGCTTTTATGGGAATAGACTGCTCGTTCAGATAGCGGCGAACGGCCTGCGGCACGTCCTGAAGACAGCCAACTGCCTCAAACGTACCGTGCACCCGTTTATGCATGAGTGAAAACTGTTCGACAACATCTGCCGGCAATGGTGTTCGATACCGCGGGGATGGCACGCTCGGAGGGGAATCAACCAGGGGTGATTGCTCCGTACGATTCAGGGTCTTTCGAATAGTACCCAGCACTCTTGCACGAGAATCAGTCATGTAGCGCCCGCTTTTTCCACTGGGACTGGAATGTGGAGGCCTGGGGTACGGGAAAATCTCTTGATGACGTCCACGCACCCATCATGGGAATGTATTTGAATGATCCCCGTTGAAAGGCCGGGACCATCCGCGCCAACAGATTGAGCTTGAGGACATACAGGCTGGTCATCATGCTGTACAGTACTGGTTTCCGGGCCACTATAGACCATAGCCACATCCCCCATCGCTGCACGACCCCGGTTTGACCCATCTCGACCAGATTATTCCGATGTTCGCGCAACAGGTCCGGAAGCGGAATCATCACTGGACAGACAGTCTTGCAGCGTCCGTTCAAGGTACATGCATACGGCAAGTCCGGCGCTTTCTTCTGACCCACCATGAGCGGAGTCAACACCGACCCCATCGGTCCCGGATAAACCCACCCATAGGCATGTCCGCCAACACTGGTATAGACAGGGCAATGGTTCATGCAGGCCCCGCACTTGATGCAACGGAGAATATCCCGGAATTGCGTACCCAGAATCTCGCTTCGCCCACTGTCAACCAGAACCACATGAAACTCCTCTGGCCCGTCAAGATCATCAATGCGTCGTGGGCCATTGAACAACGTGGTATACACACTCATGATCTGGCCTGTTGCACTTCGACCCAGCAACCGGAGAAATCCACCGAGCGCCAGCATGTCCGGTATAACCTTTTCGATGCTCGTGACCACGACATGGATATTCGGCAAGTTGGCAGTCAGATCTCCGTTTCCTTCATTGGTAATCAATGCAATGGAACCGGTATCGGCAATCAGGAAATTAGCACCAGTAATCCCGACATCTGCCGTACAGAAGTGGTCGCGGAGCACCTGCCTGGCCTGATTTACGATATCCAGCCGTTCCACCACCCTGGAATATCCGGCTTCACGATGATGCTCATCAAACAGATCGGTTACGGCTTGCCTGGTCTTGTGTACGGCAGGAGCAATAATATGACTCGGGGTCTCTCTGGCAAGCTGAATGATGTATTCGCCGAGATCCGTTTCCACAACCTCAAACCCGGCTGCCTCCAGTCCTGCATTCAGGGCAGACTCCTCGGAGACCATCGACTTTCCCTTCGTGATCTTGCGAATATCGGGACGCCTGCAAATATCCAGCACAATGCGATTGACCTCTTCACCATTACCTGCCCAGTGAACCTGCCCCCCTGAAGCCAGGACATTGCTTTCAAACTGGGTCAGGTAGTAATCAAGATGAGCCAGAACATGATTCTTGGTTTTGCGTGCGAACTCGCGATACTCCTCAAAGTTTTCGAGTTCTTCAACTGCCATTTTGCGGGTATCGATAAATCCACCCTCCGCTCGACCCATCGCCGCTCTCAGATCTTCATCCAGCAAGGCCTCTCTGGCAGTTGTTCGGAAGTATCTGGAGGTGACCTGCATGTTATTTCTGATAGCCGATTGCCGGCCCCGGATCAGAATCGGTCAGAAGTTCGGCATAGTGGTAGACCCTTGTTTCGCTGCCCAGGCGCCTTAATCGACCTGCGATATTCATGAGACAGCCAAGATCACCCCCCAACAGCACATCTGCTTCGGCCTTTTCAATGCCAACGATCTTGTTGTCGACCATGCGCGTCGAAATCTCCGGATACTTGACGCAGAACAACCCTCCGAATCCACAGCATACTTCCGAATTTGACATCTCGCTGATGTCAACGCCGAGACGATCCCCCAGCAACTTTCTTGGCTGTGAGCGAATCCCGAGTTCACGCAGGCCAGAACAGGAGTCGTGATAGGCAATGCGCATGGATCGGGCGTCAGGCAAAGACTTCTTCTCGAGGGCAGCCTTGGCAACGTCCACCAGAAACCCAGACAGTTCATGGGTTTTTTCACCAAGCTTCATGCACTGCTCATGCTCGGGGCTCCCCTCACTGAATAGTTCGGGGTAATGCACCTTAATGGTTGCCGCACAGGAACCCGAGGGGGCAATCACATACCGATAAGATTCAAACAGGCTGATCATGTTTTCAGCCAGAATTCGAGTCTTGTCTTTTTCTCCGGCATTGAAAGCGGGTTGGCCGCAGCATGTCTGTCTGGGCACATCAACCCAATAGCCGAATTTCTCGATCAACTCAACTGCAGCATGAGCGATCTGAGGCCTGAACAAGTCAGAAAGACAGGTAACCAGAAGAGCAACCTGTTCCGTTTTTGGAGGCGATGCTGTTGCGCTCATGACAATTCGGATTTTGTCGACTTGATTAAACCGGAATAATGCCTGGCCGCATCATGAACAGCCTGGAAATCAAAATCCAGATCACCTCTCCACCCCGCTTCGACAATGCTTCTCGATACATTGATGAGCAAGCCATCCCCGGATTCGGTCAGCCCATGCTCCATGACTGACTTGAGTTTGCCCCCCTGGGCCCCAATTCCGGGCACCAGAAACGGCATATTCCCGACAATTTGCCTGACCCTGGACAAGGATTCCGGATGGGTTGCCCCCATTACCAGAGAAACATTATTGTTTTTATTCCACTTGCTGGCTGCGAGATGCGCAACATGCTCAAAGAGCATCATGTCTCCGCATTTCAATTCCTGCAATTCAGCACTGCTCGGGTTTGAGGTTCGGCAAAGGATAATTACGCCGCAGTCCGAATAGCCCGCAAACACATCTATGGAATCACTCCCAAGATAAGGGTTGACGGTTAATCCATCGACACCGTATCTCGTGAACGCTTCCTCTGCATATTGTGCTGCCGTGGAATCGATATCCCCTCTTTTGGAATCAAGAATAACCGGGATATCCGGATGGTTTGACCGGGCATAATGGACTGCGAATTCCAGATCATCTTCCATGCCCCGGCTGCCAAAGCATGCGAACTGAAACTTGAATGCACAGGCAAATTCTGCCGTTGCATCAATCAACTCCCTGCAGAAGGCAAGATAAGGATGCTCTGACTTCGGATATTTTTCCTTGAGGAAATAGGCAGGATGGGGATCCAGCCCGATGCAAAGCGAAGATTCCGTTGACCGGAATCTGGCATTCAGCTTTTGGTAAAACTTCCCCATTTCAGAGCCTCTCGTGTCCCATGTCAAGGCCCTTCAATACATGGCAGGATAGTCCGATAATGAGCATGTCGCCGACAGTGCATGCCCGGCATAATGCGAGCGGCCATTCTCTGCAAAAATACCGTCATGCCCTCTCCCTCAATATCGGAATGAGCACTTGCTGGCCAGGAACCAGGTTCATTCGCAGTAGTTCCGGGTTCAGTCGATAGAACAGGCTTACCGGAAAACCCACTTCGGTAGCGAGATTCCATACCGTGTCACCTTTGATAACGACATGGCGGCGCAGTTCAACCAGCCGGTAGTTTTCCTTCAGTTCTTCATTAAGCACCTGGTGAAATTCGATCCGCTTGCGTTCAAAACGACCAATTTGCTCAACCGAGTCAATGGGCAGTTTTATCCTGCGTCCAATACTCAATGAAGCCTTGACGCTCATGGCATTCAATTTCCTGACCGGACCCGCATAGCCAATGCCCAGCCAGTCGGCATAATGGCCTAATGTTTCCTCAGCCATGGCAAAGATTGAATAAACGGGCACATTGCCGGTTTGCGAAATGCTGACGGACAAGTCGGGTACTGTATCCAGAAGATTATCCAGTTCAGGGCGGGCAACCCCCGTCAGGGTATCCACCTGTCGTGTCTCCACTTCCACTATTGCTTTATCCAGCTGGGCAAGTTCGGTCACGGTCTCATTCGTCTGAGGAGCTTCGAAGCCCGGAATCCTGATTCGTTG
>JAPYNK010000142.1 GCA_028285825.1 Arenicellales bacterium
GCTGTCAAGAGTGGTGCCGTGACCATGAAAATAATCAAGAGGACCAGCATCACATCAATGTACGGAACGACATTGATCTCACTCATGAGCAGTTTTCCTGATCTCTTTTTCATGAGGCTTGTCCTGCGCTTAGCTGCTGTTTCTAACCTGCCTTGCAATGATGCTCAGGAATTCTTCCATGAACACCTCGTACCTCCCGTTCAGCCGCTCGGCGGTATTGGCAAACTTGTTGTAGGCCATGACTGCGGGAATGGCTGCAAACAGGCCCATCGCGGTTGCAATAAGGGCCTCTGTAATGCCCGGCGCAACCGTGGCAATGGTAATTTGCTGCATACCGCTGATTGCATGAAATGAATGCATGATCCCCCACACAGTACCGAACAGGCCCACATAGGGACTGGTTGAACCCACCGTAGCCAGAAATGGCAGGTGGTATTCAATTTTCACCACCTCGCGGCTCAAGGCCACACGCATGGCACGATTGACTCCATCAAGCAATTGTGCCCGCTCTACATCGGGATTCTTGGCAAGTCGCCCAAATTCGCCGTAACCCGCCAGGAAGATATTGACAATGCCCTCAGGCTCGCCGGGGACTTCGCTCCACTGCTGATAGATGCGACTCACTTCGCCGCCTGACCAGAATTGATCCTCAAAGAGATCGGCCACCTTGTTCCATCTGCGAAACGAGGCAAATTTGCGTTCAATCATGTACCACGACATCAATGAGACAATCAAGAGGATCAGCATGACCAGCTGGACAGGTATGCTGGCGGAAAGAATCAAGTCCAGGAATGAGTATTCCTGATGGTTGGGCAATTCAATGGGCATCGGCCTTTTTTTCGCATAAAGAGTTGCTTAAGAGTTCAGTCGCATGAAGTTACTGTACCGGAAAAACGTGCTCCGTCAGATGGTTTTTGAAGGCAGTTTTCAGATGCTCGGGGATACGGCGGGGCCGGCCAGTCCGACAGTCGACTGAGGCCAGATCAACCTCGCCTTCAACGAGTCGCTCCGAACTGCGTAATACCTGTTGCAGAAAACGAACTCTCGCCCCTCTGATCTGTTGTACTTTCAGATTCACTTCAATTTCATCATCAAGTCTGGCAGGAAGATAATAACGCAACTGCACACCGGTCACCACAAACAGTATTTTATCCTGCTTCTCGATTTGGGACAGGGGAAATCCATGAAAACGCAAGCAGGCATTTCGGGCACGCTCCATATAGCCAAGGTAGTTGCCATAATACACGACGCCCCCGGCGTCGGTATCTTCGTAATTGACTTGAATTGTTATTGAAAACGGTTTCTTTGATACCGGCATATTCAGGCTAACCACCCGCTAATTGAAGTCAACCTACATCCGCATCGTCATGACCATCCGGATCCAGAGGGATCAGTTCCTGCTGATAGCGGGCGATGTTTCTCGGCATTTTGAGCCCGAGATGTCGCCAGGCCGAGCGGGTCGCCATGCGCCCCCTTGGCGTTCGCATCAAAAACCCCCGTTGAATCAGAAAGGGCTCGACAATATCCTCCAGGGTCCCGCGTTCCTCGCCAATTGACTTCATCAGTATAGAACTGCAGGCGCTGGACAATTCCGAACCGGTCGCGCAGCGGGGATGTCAGCAATCCCGCTCGGGTGGTCGCTCCGATCAGAGTGAAGGGAGGCAGATTCAGCTTGATGGATCGTGCGGCCGGCCCTTCGCCAATCATGATGTCCAGATAGTAATCCTCAAGTGCGGGATAGAGGATTTCCTCGATGCTGGGGTTCAGGCGGTGGATTTCGTCGATAAACAGCACATCGCCCGCTTCGAGGTTCGTGAGGATGGCCGCCAAATCGCCGGACTTCTCCAATACCGGACCTGAAGTCTGCCTGAGTTTGGCCCCCATCTCGTTCGCAACGATATGTGCCAGTGTCGTCTTGCCGAGTCCGGGAGGCCCAAATACCAGCACATGGTCAAGCGCTTCTCCCCGTTTTCTGGCCGCCTGCATGAAAATATCGAGTTGTTCGCAGGTTTTGGCTTGACCGACGAACTCTTCCAGTCTCTCGGGGCGCAGGCTCTTTTCAAACAGGCGATCTTCGGGCATTTCGGTCGCTGCCTCTGCAGCGAGTATCTGCTTCATGCCGAATTCATTCATTTTTCGGATACCCAGGCAAGTGCATTCTTGATCAGTTCGTCTCGCGACTGGCTGTTTTCCCGGACTGCCGCAACTGCATTTTCTGCTTCAATGGCCTTGAATCCAAGCGCGATCAAGGCACTGACTGCATCACGATAGTCACTAGTATTTCCGTTGTCGGGCACGTCAGGACCATCATCAACCTGCAAGAATTTGAGCCGGTCCTGCATTTCCAGAATCATGCGTTCGGCAGTTTTCCTGCCAATTCCGGGAACCCGTGTCAGCATTGCATGATTCCGGTTGCGGATGCACTGCAGGAGCTCGCCAGTGCTCAGAGTGCTCAGTATTGCCAGCCCTACTTTTGGTCCCACACCATTCACCTTTAACAGGATTCGAAAGAGCTCCCGCTGGCCCAGCTCGGAAAACCCGAACAGCAATTGTGAATCTTCCCTGACCTGCATGTGCACAAACAGTGAAACGGACTCCCCCTCATCGGGCAGGTCATAGATGGTTGACATCGGAGCTTCGAGTTCATAACCCACGCCGTTTACATCCACCAGCAGGTTGGGGGGATGCTTGTACACGAGTCGACCATGCAGATATCCAATCATGGTACGAGCTCTGTATCGATGTATGTCATGGGCCGTATTTAAGGATTAAGCTTCACGCCTGTTTCAGTCGGGCCTGGACCTGATGGGTGTGAATGTGGCAAATCGCAGAGCCCAGCGCATCGGCTTCGTCTGAGCCGGGCGTAAAGCGAAGCCCAAGTATGACCCGAACCATATGCTGTACCTGCTCCTTTTTGGCACTGCCGGTTCCAACTACTGCCTGCTTGATCTGCAGGGCAGTGTACTCGACAATCTCGCACTTGCGAATTACCGCAGAGCAAATGGCACTGCCCCGAGCCTGTCCGAGCACCAGTGCCGAATTGGGGTTTTTGGCAAAAAACACTTCTTCAACCGATACCACATCGGGGGAATATTCATCAATCATTAACCCGACGCCCTCATAGATCATGCCCAGCCGTATCGGTATGGGCCGCCCCGCAAGCTTGATGGTACGACAGTCGAGATACTTCATCTCGCCCTGATTGTCTTCAATGATTCCCAGTCCGGTATTTTGGGAGCCTGGATCAATTCCGAGCACGCGCATCATTCGCCCTCGCCCAGACTCAGGTTGGTGAAGACATCCTGAACGTCGTCCAGCTCTTCCAGAGCATCGATCAGCGTTGCAATCTGTTCGGACTGCTCCCGGCTCACCTCAACCTCCGTGGCAGGCCGCTGGATAACCTCCGATATCTCGGGGATCAGCCCAGCATCCCTGAGGGTCTCGGCAACCTGGTGATAGGCATCGGGTGATGCTGTGACCTCAACCAGCCCTTCATTGCTATCGACATCGTCTGCACCGGACTCAATGGCCAGGTCAATGATTCTTTCCTCGTCCTGATTGCCTGAAAAAACCAGAATCCCTACTCGGTTGAACAGATAGGCGACTGATCCATCCGTCCCCAGATTGCCACCGTGCCTGGAAAATGTATGGCGGATCTCGCTGACGGTTCGATTCCGGTTATCCGTCGCGCATTCAACCAGAAATGCCACGCCGCCCGGCCCGTATCCTTCATAGCGTATTTCCATCAAGTCGCTGCCATCCTCTGATCCTGCGCCTCGCTTGATGGCCCGATCAATGGTTTCGCGAGTCATGTTTGCGGCCAACGCCTTGTCAATGGCACTGCGCAGTCTCGGGTTTGAATCAGAATCTGCGCCGCCCAGTCTGGCAGAGACGGTAATTTCCTTGATCAGCTTGGTAAAGACCTTGCCACGTTTGGCGTCTTGGGCCGCCTTTCTGAACTTGATGTTAGCCCACTTGCTGTGTCCAGCCATGGTGTTTTTGTCGTTGACCCAGAAAAAGGTTGGTGTGTTGTTGATGGGTTTGCAATGATGACTAGAGGAATATTCACTATGCATGATGCATCATACCATCCAAAGCAGGATTTCGCTATTTTTTGTGTGGGCTCGTGCGGGTTCACAATGCAACGACTCACGACATTCACGCCTTTCCTCAAGACAACGGTCGTAGTGGTGCTGGCGATGGCCTCCCCCACCAGAGCGTGGTGAGTTGGGCCAAGGCCGTGCACCTCATGGATAGACAATTTGACCACGCATAACCAAAAAACCGCATACAAAAAATGCTTGCCGGATTGCCTTGTCAGTATAGGCTTGAGAGGCGACCGTGTGAGGGTTGCTGAACTTGACTTCAAGGAGACTGATTACACCGGTCTCGGAACAGTGGAGGTAATGAAGAATGACGGTCGATGCGGAATGTCAGAATCTTCAGCAGCATCTTGGGCACTGGGTGCTCTCCCAGACGCTGAAGGGATCACAACCAGAAACCTCATGTACACAGGACTTGAGCTGGCACATTACTATGCATTGGTGAATTTTGTCGATAAACTAAACGGCACATCGCCGGACTTCTTCAATACCGGGCCCGGGAAGGCCAGCAAAGCGGTTTGCACAAATCATAAGTTCAATGGGTCATGTGGCTTGCTGAGAGATTCTCCATAACAGCAAAATATCCTCGGAATACATCCCCGTATTATTTCTCCATGTCCCGAACGTTGACTTCCCTTGTGGTGGTTGCGATCCAAATTCAGGGGGATTATATACATGAGTGGCGAAACGCCCGTTTACTCCTGAGACTGCGTGTTGCCGTTGCTGATCGGGTTGCTCAATAACTCTCCAAGAACCGGGACCGCCCGCAACCAGGGCCATCGCGGCTACCGTCACCAGCAGGTCCAGATCAAGGCCTGCACCCGCCGCCATGAGGCTTCGAGCGCTCCCTGCAAGCTGCCGGCGGGCTGTGGAGTCGCATCGAGAGCTTGCCGAGGCAGGGCTGGGGTCCGGAGCAGATCGAAGGTTGGCTGAATCGATTTGGCGTGCAAGTTGCTTTCCAAGGCACTATCTTAAAAAAATTATCTTAAAAAAATTAAAATACAATATAATTACGATATAATCCCTATAACAAAACAACACAATAAGAGGAGACCGTTATGAAAAAGATTCTTCTAAGTACTTTGATTTTGCTGCTGGCTCAGCCAGCCGCAGCGGAAAGGATCATATCCGGCGTTACAGGAAAACTTGAAGCGGCGAATATTCAAGTCAAAGAGGGCGCAAATGCGATTTTTCGATTCAATTTGTCGCGCTCGTTCGACTTCGACGTCCGGTATGCCTACCATACGGAGGATATCACCGCCAAGGCCGGCAAGGACTACAGGGAAAAGCAGGGCTATGTGGTGTTCCCCGCTGGCAAACAGTATGCCGAAATACGGGTCGAAACCCTTAAAGACAACATCATTGATAACGATCATTTTCAGCTGGTGCTCTCCGACACGGAGACGCACGGTTACGGTAAGGTCTGGGGCCGATATGTGTGGACCGGCTGGTGGCGTATCGATGGCCTCCCCAGGACGAAAGCAGTCCGAGCGAAGATCCGCAATGTGATGTCAGAAGGTACTAGCAGGCAGGCACCGGATCAAGCCAAATATTGAGGAGATCGAATTTCGGAGTTCAGACTTGCGTAATGTCACGGTGCCGGCGGTCTGGTGTTCCCGCAGATTATCCGGGGATCGAGCTGTAGCATGCGAGTCAGGAAATCATCCATGTGCCGGTCGATCGCCCGATGCATGACGACGTCTGGGCTCCGGGTGGCAGACGCATGCTGTCAACCGCCCGGTGAATGACGGCCCGGAACGCCTACCATAGTTCCCGCGCGTAGTTGAAGTCTGCTTGGTTTTCCGGATATGTTCCCTGCATGGGCCAGGCTCTGCATCTCGTATGTGGAGCCGGCATTTACGGGCATCAGGCAGCAGGCCGAACTGAGATTGAGCGATGTGACATGCGAGGCGTAGAAACGGGTTTGCTCGCCAAGCCACTAG
>JAPYNK010000143.1 GCA_028285825.1 Arenicellales bacterium
AAAGTGCCGCTCAAGGAGCTGACCTGGCATTTCGTATCGAATCACGTCAAGGACATCTTGACCGTGAGTGAAGACGAGATCATCGAGGCCATGAAAATTCTCTGGGTCAGGATGAAGCAGATAATCGAGCCGTCATGTGCGGTGACGCTGGCCGCAATTCTCAAAAATCAGGAAATATTTGCCGGCAAGCGGGTCGGCGTAATCATTACGGGTGGCAATGTCGACATCGGCAAACTGCCATGGTATCACTCTTAATCGGAGAAGCAAAATGAACAAAATGATCGAAAATCTGGAAGAGCTCGAGGTTGGCTATGATGTGCCGGCTGCCATTGGCATGGACGAAAGTGAAATTCAGACGCCGTGCCTGGTCCTTGACCTGGATGCGCTGGAGCGCAATATTACCAAGATGGGCGATTATGCCAAGACCCACGGCATGCGTCACCGTGTCCATGGGAAGATGCACAAGTCGGTTGATGTGGCGAAGCTGCAGGAACGACTCGGTGGCAGTGTTGGCGTATGCTGTCAGAAGGTTTCCGAGGCAGAAGTCTTTGCCCGGGGAGGAATCGCCGACATACTGGTATCGAACCAGGTCCGGGATCCCGCCAAGATTGAGCGGCTGGCTCGCCTGCCCAGGTATGGCGCCCGCACCATCGTTTGCGTGGATGACCTGAAAAATGTAGCCGACCTTTCAGAAGCTGCCGAAAAACACAATGGCCAGATTGAGTGTCTGGTCGAAATCGATTGTGGGGCTGGCCGTTGCGGAGTGAGCAACAGTCAGGATGTGGTGAGCATTGCACAGGCCATTGACCGTTCGCCGGGACTCAGGTTCACTGGCATTCAGGCCTATCAGGGTGCCATGCAGCATATTGACGGCTATGACGAGCGCAAGGCGAAAATTGACACTGCAGTAGCCATGGTCAAGGAGGCCGTAGCAGCACTCGAGGAAGCCGGCCTGAAAGCGGAGCTGGTAACGGGTGGCGGTACCGGGTCCTATTATTTCGAAACTGATTCAGGAGTCTACAACGAACTTCAGTGCGGTTCCTATGCCTTCATGGATGCGGACTATGGGCGTATCCTGGACAAGCAGGGCCATCGCATCGATCAGGGCGAGTGGGAAAATGCATTGTTCATCCTGACTTCAGTCATGAGCCATGCGAAACCGGACAAGGCGATTTGCGATGCGGGACTGAAAGCGCAGTCCGTCGACAGCGGACTGCCGTTTGTGTTCGGGCGAAAGGATGTTGAATACATCAAGTGTTCGGATGAGCATGGCGTGATTTCCGACCCCGAGGGCGTTCTCGAGATCAACGAGAAACTGCGTCTGGTGCCCGGCCATTGCGATCCCACATGCAACGTCCATGACTGGTACGTTGGCGTGCGAAATGGCAAGGTTGAAACCTTATGGCCGGTGAGTGCCAGAGGCAAGGCCTACTAGGCCGCCTGTCGGTGGATTCAGGACAAGCCGTCGAGGACCGCTTTGGTCATGGACGGCTTGTCTATCCATTCACTACTCTAGACTGGAAAATACAATGAGCGAGAATGGCATTCTTGTGGTCTCGGAAGACGACTGCAAAAGGCTGATGGATGCCGAGGCAGCATTCGATGCGGTCAAGGATGTATTTGGCCGCATGGCGAGTGGTGAAGCACGCAACTTTCCTGTAGTGAGAGAAGCCATCGGTTATGCCGATGCGCTGTACGGCTTCAAATCAGGATTTGACAGGGGCTCCATGACTTTGGGTGTCAAGGGTGGCGGGTACTGGCCCGGCAACACGGCCCAGGGTCTGACCAACCACCAGTCAACCGTCTGCCTGTTTGATGCGGATACCGGGCGGCTGAGCGCTCTGGTTGGGGGCAACTATCTGACCGCAATCCGGACAGCGGCGGCCTCTGCGGTCTCGATTGCAGCCCTGTCACGCCAGGATTCGAAGGTGCTGGGCATGATTGGGGCGGGTCATCAGGCAGGCTTTCAGCTTCGGGCTGCGGTTGAGCAGAGGAATTTCGAGAAGGTTGTTGCCTGGAACTATCACCCGGAATATCTGCCCAATCTGGGCAATGTCGCTGCAGAAGTGGGGCTGCCATTCGAAACGCCAGTGATTGAGGAAGTCTGTGCACAGGCTGATGTCATCATCACCATTACATCCAGTTTTCAGCCCTTGCTCATGAATCACTGGATTCAGCCTGGTACCCATATTGCATGCATGGGAACGGATACCCGCGGCAAGCAGGAGGTCGAGTCGAAACTGCTTGCAAGTGCGAAAGTCTTTACCGATGAAATTGATCAGTCAACCTCGATCGGAGAGGCCCAGCATGCCTTTGCCGAAGGGCTCATTGCCAAGGAGCAGATTACGCCACTCGGAGAGGTGATAAATGGTGCACATCCCGGACGCTCGCAAAGTGGTGACATCACTCTGTTTGACAGCACAGGCGTGGGCCTTCAGGACCTGCCTTGTCTTCTCAACAGGGCATAAAAACCGAATCAGCGGAGCGAGTGCCTGAAATACGTTGTGACAATCACAAGTTGGGTTTGCATCAAAAACTACACCTGCCGACCGCGATCTTGCCTCATGATTGGTGGATCGGCTACGGCGGCACGGACAATGCAGGAATCATCAGCCTCTGGTGATCGACAATCAGTGATTCCTGGTTTACCCTGGAATCGTGTCCCAAGCCTCGGTTCACGCCTGCCGGTCATCATCCGACGACTGGACTCAACGCTGTCCTTTCAGTCCCATGCTGATTGAAACCTTTGTGCAAATCCCAATCTGGTTGGGCGATGTATAACGCCCATCAGGATGAATCGGCTGCATCACAAATCAGGACTGTGCCCCTTGGTTGATGCAAACCCGCCGACAGGCCGAAAAGGGATATGCCGGACAAGGCTTCTGCAACGGAGGAAAAAATCCTCAATACGGGATAGTATCCCGCAACCTCCTGTCCCCGGGAATCAGTCCCTATTACTGGAATAAAAAGGGAAACAGTGTTTGCACTGTATAGAATTCACAGGTGTCTCCCTGCATCCTCCAGGTACAGAAGGAGTGGGCCGTGATCCGTTCTGAACCAGAGAGTTCTATCATGGTTAATGCCCGTGTCCAGGACTACTTTCGAGCGCCAGGATGGCAGGGGATTGTCATCTTGGCCACGGATCTTCCTGCTGAACTGGATGTAAACCTCGGGGCTGTCTGCAGTGTCTGGAGGAAACCGGTCCCATGCCTCGGTACGCACCTTGACACAGAAATCCGCCTTGCAACCGAGGGCCCAGGGCTGGCACCCCACAAGCGTAACGGTCGGGCGTTGCTGTGCAATTGCAGTATCCTCCTGTTCGGCAGCTGCGGTATTCATGATAGAAAAGGACAATGCAAACACAATAATCGCAAATGCAGACAGTTGCAGCATTGGGGTAGTTCCCCTGCCCGTCGAGACATTATGATTTAACATGGCTAACTTCTCCAAAAATTAGATTAACCAGAAGTACTGGAATTTCACTTTCACAATAAATGACTTCTTCAATATTTGTGAATTATAGAATTATTGAGGGGTTTGTGTCAATTTCTCGGGAAATTCGGTAGTGGCTCAGTTTGAAAAATATTACATATACGATTATAACGGGTGTTATACTGAAAATAAAAAATCGAACTAACACAATGAAGGGTAAACTACAA
>JAPYNK010000144.1 GCA_028285825.1 Arenicellales bacterium
TCATCAGGGCAGACATCTTCTCTGCAACGGCAGAAGAAATGAATTGATTTATCGATATGCGGTCTTGCCGGGCAAGCACTTTAACTTGCCCATACAAAGAATCGGGGAGTCGAAGACTTAATGTACTCATTTCACAATACCTGTCAATTTCAAATATTCTCGGGGGGGGGGGGCGGCCTTTACGCCGAATTTTTCAACACCTCTGAAATCATTGACATTGAAAGTCACGATATGCCTGCTATTGGATACCGCAGCCACTTCCAAGAGATGGTCATCTATCAAATCTCTCAAAAAAGACCGTCACAGAAAGTAGATTTTTCGTATTCGAGACTTGCTCAGAACAAGGTCCAGAACTGCATCAATATCGGAACTGTTCAGTGCGGGCACCATGGCATCCCGTTTCAGAACTGTCTCATATTCAAGAAATAGCGGCACTGAAATATTGGGTGTATAGCAACCCCGGGGTAAACAACTCAACAATCTATATGAAGCCCCTTGATTTGATCTTAACGCCGCAACGAGCACATTGGCATTATATGCACTATCATTTACTCCGGCAACACCCGGTTTTTCCAATGTGTGGAATCATGGAATGGGAAACACTTTATGCTTGGAAAACTGCATAAATTCAACGCCAGCCGGCCCGATCCATGAGTTGCAGTGCCTGTTTATTGTTCTCGCCAAGCACGGTCAGGTTCAGGGTATCGGACTTGAATTCCCCGAGCCCCTTCATGGTTTCGGAAATTTCAGACCCGGCAACCACCGGGTATTCATTATTCACTTCAGCATACCAGGCCTGTGATTCCGGACTGACCATGAATTCGAGTAGTGCTTCGGCTGCAGCCTTGTGCCGGGCATGACGCACAATGCCGGCACCGCTTACATTCACATGCGCACCGCGACCGTCCTGATTCGGCCAGAAGATGTCAATTTTTTCTGCGACCTGTCGGTCCTTCTCATCTTCACTGTTGACTAGGCGACCAAAATAATAGGTGTTCACCATCGTGACATCACACTGACCGGCTGCCACGGCACGCAGCTGATCGGTATCGCCCCCACCCGGTTTGCGGGCAAAATTTGCAACCAGGCCTCGTGCCCATTCCTCTGTCTTCTCTTCACCCAGATGCTCAATCATGGAAGCGACCAGTGACTGATTGTAGATGTTGCCGGATGACCGGATGCACAACCGGCCTCGCCACTTCTCGTCAGCCAGGTCTTCGTAGGTGGATAATTCAGCCGGATCCACGCGATCCCGGGCATAGAAAATCACCCGGGCCCGGCGCGAAAGTCCAAACCACTGGCTGTCCTGATCGCGCAGGTGCTCTGGGATAGCCTGATTCAGGACCGGATTATTGACCGGTTGCAGAATCCCCGAGGTTTTTGCCTGTTGAAGCCGACCGGCATCAACCGTGATGAAGATATCGGCCGGTGTTGCATCGCCCTCGATTTCAATTCGCTTCAAGAGGCCGTCCGCCTTGCCGGTTACCAGTCGAAAGCGAATTCCGGTTTCCGCTTCAAATCTCTCCAGAAGCGGCAGAATCAACGCCTCTTTGCGTGCTGAATAAATATTGACCATATCCTGGGCAAGCACTGGAGCCGGGCTGCCGAACAATGTCATCAGCACTGCTGTCAAGCAGAGGAGCTGGAATTTAACTGGGTTCAGTTTCATGGGAATGTTTCCTGCAGAATGGATTATACGGAGTCATGAAAATGCTTCGCAAACGGCGAGCAGTTTGCGTGACCGCGACTTGAACATGCCATGCTCCCTCATTAAAGGGCAGCACATAAAGAGAATACAGTGAGTTGGGATTTGCAGACGAATTGCCAAGTCCATAGCGCAAGGATTGATCGGACTCGGAATGACAGTGCGTACCAAACCAGCGATCCCAACAGGCCAAAGCCACCCCGAAGTTGCGGTCGTGGTGTCTGGGTTCGATTGAATGGTGGATCTGGTGCTGTGCCGGGGAGACGCGCACAGCAAACACAATTGCCTCAACCGGATGGGTGCGCAACACGGTCATGGGATTTAGTCGGGTTGCACTATGGTGGACCTTGTGAAAGGCCCAAAGCACGGGTACCGCATGCAACATGCGATGCACAACGTAGCGGGCAAGGTCATCCACGACAAACAACACGAGGGTGAAGGCGAATGCGATCACCGAGGCCGGCACATCGGATAACAGGCTCGGCCTGCCCGCAAAGATCTCATGCAGCATGGAAAAGCAGAATGTGGCAACGGCTGCATGGCCCAGAAGCCGTGGCAGGATCGAACTCATCAAGACAGAATTGATCAAGAAAACCCGATAATCGGCCCTGGCACTTTCCGAGCACCAAACATCCCCTGCAAAAATTTTCCTGAAGGCCAGATGCGGATGATCCCGCTTGTGCAGGATCATCCACAGTAATGCAATCAGCAGTGCCGAGCCCAGATAACCCCAGAACAGGCGTTTCCGGGGATCCAGAAACGCTCCGGACCAGTCGGTCAGCATGTCCTGAATGATCGGCAGCATTTCCAAGGCCGTTCAGCCGAAATTGAATGATTCAGTCGTTCTCGGAGGACAGACTCTCACCCAGAGACTGCACCAACCCGTCAAGCTCTGCTGTCGCATCATTCTTTTTGGCCCGAAGGCTATACGCTTCATCCAGAAGCTTTTGCAGCTTGAGCATATGCACCATGTAGTTTCCCATATCCTGGGTGCCGCCGATCTCGTAGTTCCCATCGGCATCTATACCGGTCACCTGTCCACCGCCAAGCAAAACCGGTCCGTAGCCGATCAAGCGATTTACTTTCACGCCGACTTCGCCGAGGCTCTTGCCGCCCGTTTCCAGTGCCATGGCAAATCCCTTCATTTCACCCCAGTGCTTGGCGTATGCCTTGAAGGTATCGCCAGCATTCCCACCGCTTTCGATGATGGTCTGCAGTTTCTCCAAATCCTTGTAAACCGAGCCTGCATACTTGAAAACTGCCTCGGCAATCACCTTTTCCCATTGGGTCTTGATGGTCTTGGCATGGGCTTTCAGCTGGATACGCTGCTCATCTGACAGGACCTCGCCATTTGCACCGGCAATCAGCCTGCGGCCATCCAGAAATGCCTTGAATATGGTATGGAGGTAGTCGGTTCCCGTTTTGTCCGAATCCGCAGCGTAGTAGGCGTGCGCATAGGTCATCTCGCGATAAAGATCAACCTTGCCGTCTTTATTGTAATCGGCTACCGCCTGATCCTTGCGCTTGGCAATTCCATAAGCCTGACTCGCATCCAGAGTCATGGCATGCGCCGGCGCGCCAAAATACCCGAAACCCTCATCCCAGGAGTGCTCCTTGCCGGTGTAATGCCTGCCTTCGCCATAAGGCTTGTTGTTCGGCTTGTTGTCCGCTTCGAGTTTTTCGTCAAGGTAGTTATCGACAGCCTGGTGATAGAAGACTGCACCCATGGCAAATTTGGAAATGAGCTGCGGGTAGTTGTAGCCGGTCAGGGGGTCATACCCGCCCTTGGCCTGCGCAGCCTTGTCAATCATGAATTCGAGAACTTCCGGCCCGGTCATTTTTCCTGGCCAGCCATCGACAATGCCCTTGTAGGTCTTGTCCTTGAGATTGACGCCTCCCGAGATCTGGTCAACCTCGCTCTGTGCGATTGTGAACCCGTCGCTGGATGTGGGATCGATGATTTTTCGACCTTCGTCCTTGCCCGCATAGTATTGCATCATCCGCTTTTTCAGTTCTGCTGCATTGGAACCGTCTCCCTTGCCGGCCAGTTTCTTGAGTGAAGTGTGCAGCACCTGACGTGCAGCCTGGCCAGTGTATGCCGTCGAGTCGGTTTCATCTCCTGAATACCCCTTGAGCGTAATCGGATTCGGCCCGTATGTCTGGGCTGAAGACAG
>JAPYNK010000145.1 GCA_028285825.1 Arenicellales bacterium
GTCTGCCTCCGATCCCTTCTTTTGATTTGCACCATGTTTTGCTTCTTCGCTGGAGCACCTTTCCTGTCCTTGTCTCAAATGGGTGCAGGACTTTACACCTACCCCCTGTTTGTTACCATGCTCGCCGGCCCCTTGCTTGGCGAAAGAATCGGCATATGGCGCCTCGGTTCCCTGGGGGCTGGATTACTGGGTGCGCTGCTTGTCTTCGAGCCCTGGCATGACGACTTTTCAACCGTTCAGCTGCTTCCGATTGTCGCTGGCCTCTTCTATGCCGGAAACATCATTACCACCCGCCATGCCTGTCGCTACGAAAGCCCATTAACCCTGGCTTTTTTTGTCGCAGTCGGCTTTACCATCTCAGGGTTCATCGGCATCGCATTGCTGAGATTGTTTCCGCTTCCGCTATCGGTTCAAACGGCAATGCCATTTGTTGCGATAGGATGGCCAGAACTAACATTCGGGATTTTGGCTCTGATCATTCTTACATCAATCCTTAACCTCGCCGGAAATATCTGTCTCGGACGGGCTTACCAGACAGCAGAAAGCAGCTGGCTGGCACCGGTGGATTTCAGCTATCTGATTTTTGCCGCACTCTGGAGCAAGATCATCTTCGATGAATGGCCCAGTGGGCTTGATGTGGTCGGAATGGTGCTGATCGCCGGTGCCGGAGCAATTACTGCATGGCGCGAAAATGTCAAGGGGCTGTCGGCACCTAAAATGGCAAAAGTTCGTTCCCGGACTTCAAGGCCGCTTTGAATGGCCAACCCCATCCGTGAAACAGCAGTTGCTCTGAATAGGCACGATGGGAGATAGACTCCGTCTAAAACCATTTAATCCCAGACGTCGGTACTCAAATACCGTTCTCCCGTATCCGCCAGAATCGCCAGCAGGTTCCTGTCCCGATATTTTCCGGAACCCGCCAGTTCCAGCATCGCCCAAGTCGCAGCCCCACATGAGATTCCCGCAAGGATCCCCTCCTGCTCGGCAAGATCACGAGTTGTGTCATAAGCCTGCCGAGTGGTAACCGGGATAATCCGATCGAACGATTTCATGTCAAGCGTATCCGGTATAAAACCGGGCGCTGTTCCCATAATCTTGTGCTTGCAAGCTATGCCCTGACTGAGTATGGGTGAATCAGCAGGCTCCGTGGCCACGATTTCAAGACCGGGATTGCCGGGCCTCAGGAATCTGGACAAACCGCTAATCGTTCCACCGGTTCCAGTGGTCAGTATCACGGCTGCCAGATCGGAACCGAAGTCCTTCTCGATCTCTCTGGCTGTCTGTTCGTGTGACTGGGGATTGGATGGGTTGTAGTGCTGTCCCACAAAAAAATAGCCTTTCTCTTCCTCAAGCCGTCGTGCCTCTTCAATGGCACCCACTGTACCCTTCTCGGCAGGAGTGAGAATGACCGTTCCACCGTAGATCTTGAGAATCAGCTTGCGCTCATCACTCATATCCTCGGACATCACGAATATTGACCGGTAACCCTTCACCGCAGCTACCATGGCCAAACCAATACCGGTATTTCCGGAGGTAGGTTCTATAATTGTGTCTCCGGGTCTCAGACGACCATCGGCTTCGGCATCTTCAATCATGCGAAGTGCGGGGCGATCCTTGACCGAGCCACCGGGATTGAAGCTTTCTAGCTTGACCCACAGATGGGCACCGGTATCACGTCCAAGCTCGTTCAGCCTCACGACAGGAGTCTCGCCGATACACTTGAGTATATTGTCGTATCTCATACTACGTTACCTGATTCCGCATCAGTTTCAAAATTCCACCCTGTGATTCATGAGGCCGATACGGTATGGCTACACTATCCGCTTCAAGTTTACGTTATCACTGCGGGTTTCCGGTAACCGATAAACAATCAATCAATCGGATCGCAAAGCTCCCGGCTTTGCAGGTACCCAACGATCATTGCATCGCGCCTTTTGCTTAACGCTTGCGTGGTCTCACCCCTGCCTTCCTCGGTAACTCCATCAAGCAGCATTTTGGCCAGATCTTCCGTCAACTCGACCTCGCCAAGGTCGTCCCACCATCTCTTGAAACTGCCTGAATACCGCCTGCAAAACTCTCTGAGACCGCCAGGGCCGGCACCGAGATGAAACAGCATGTGCGGTCCCATTGCTGCCCACCGGAGTCCGGGGCCCGCCCAGACCGCCTTGTCAACATCCTCAACCGAAGCTACCCCCTTTTCGACCAGGCTGATTGCCTCACGCCACAGCGCGGCCTGAAGTCGGTTGGCAACATGTGCGGGAACCTCCCTGTTGATCCGAATCGTGATCTTGCCAACTCGTTTATAGAACTGTTCCGCGATCTCGAGAACACCCTCTGCGGTTTTCGAATTGGTCAACAGCTCCACCAGAGGAATCAGATGCGGTGGATTAAAGGGATGACCGAGAAGAAACCGGGAAGGATTCTGCCATCCACGCTGCATCTCGCTCAGCATCAATCCGGAAGCCGATGAGGCGACGACTGCATCCTGTCTGAGGTGGGCTTCAATGTCCTGGAACAGGGTAAATTTCAATTCAATACGTTCCGGCACACACTCCTGAATAAACTGTGCATTTTCAACTGCCAGACAGGCACTGGCGTGGACATGCAAGGCATCAGGATTGCCATGCCCGGTCATGTCGAGTGCTTCAAGGGTCGGCCAGACTGTCTCGACATAATCCTTCAAGCGCTGTTCGCTCCCTAATGCGGGATCGTGGACATGGACACGCAATCCGGCCGACAGGAATAATGCGGTCCAGCTTGAACCGATTACTCCAGTGCCTAATACTGCGACTTCCTCAATCTCCGGCATGTCTCTGGGCCCGACTTGATCTACTCGAGACCGGGATGGAGTGGTGATGCAGCGGTCAACCCACCATCCAATGTATAGCACTGCCCGGTTGCAAAGGATGCAGCATCGGAGGCGAGCCAGGTTGCCAGCTCTGCTATATCAGACGGTTTTCCGAATCGGCCAGCCGGATGTCTCGCCAAAGCATCCTGCCTTGCCTTTTCGGGATCTTTCGCAACAGAGAATGCGGCATGAGCCATCTCGGTCATAATCCAGCCCGGAGAGATGGCATTGCATCGAATCCCGGGGCCGTGATCAACTGCAATGGACCGCGTCAAACCATGCACGAATGCTTTCGAAGCGTTGTAAATCGCCAGACAGGGGTCGGCAATATTTCCTGATATCGATCCCATATTGATAATCACACCCCCTTTATGCATAAGCGGGATCAGCTCCCGGGAGCATGCAAACACTCCAAAAGCGTTAACTCCCATCAGTGTTTGCCAATCTTGGTCGGTGGTTTCAAGAATGGTTTTTTCAATCTGCATGCCGGCGTTGTTCACCAGAATTGACAGTTCACCGAATAACCCCTCTACCGTGCTTCGCAATCGCTTTATATCCTCCATGCACGATACATCCGCTTTCAACCAATGAGCTTCAGAAGGGTAATCGTCCGGTCTTTCACTACGCGCACAACAAACCACCGCAGCACCTGCCTGTATATATCTTTCGGCAATCGCCCGACCGATTCCCCGGCCACCACCGGTGATTACTGCAGATTTTCCAGCGAGAGTCCCGGTTGGTTGATGGTCTGCCATTGCTCAAAATCCAACTTGACCTGAACCCTTGAGCGCCAACCGTTGACGAACCTGATCAGGGGTTGCTGCTTCAAGCCCTGCTGACTCTATGCCGGACTTGATCTTTTGAACCTGCTGGGCATTGCTGACTGCCAATTCACCCTTGTCAATCCACAGGCTGTCTTCAAGGCCAACCCTGAGATTACCGCCCATTTCATACGCTCTGGTTGCAAATGGCATTTGCTGCCGACCCGCCGCCAGGACTGACCATTCATGATCATCGCCGAACAGTTTGCATGCGACTTGATGCATGTGCAGGAGGTTGTCAATGTCAGCACCGACCCCACCCAAAATACCGAATATCAACTGTATGAACAGGGGCGGTTCAACCAACTTGCGATCTACGAAATACGCCAGATTGTAAAGATGTCCAAGATCATAGCATTCAAACTCGAAGCGCGTGCCGTGTTGCTCGCCGAGCGCCTTCAATGCATATTCAATAGTCTTGAATGTATTCGGGAAGATGAAGTCTCGCGTCATTTCCAGAAACGGCTGTTCCCAGTCGTATTTCCATGAACGATACTTTTCCGCCATCGGGAATATTCCGAAGTTGAGAGAACCCATATTCAGAGATGCCATTTCCGGACTGGCTTTCAGAGCCGCCGCCAGACGCTGCTCGATAGACATTCCAAGACCACCGCCGGTCGATACATTCACCACCGCATCACACCGATTCCGAATCCCCGGCAGAAATTGCATAAACGTCTCCGGTCGATAATCGGGTCGACCATTACCGGGATCACGGGCATGCAGATGAATTATCGAGGCACCCGCCTGACAGGCTTCAACCGCAGCATCCTCGATCTGCCTCGGGGTAATTGGCAGGTATGGCGACATGCTTGGGGTGTGGATACCCCCGGTAACTGCACAGGTGATGATTACAGATTTCGACATGGTTCTCCTGGCAATGGACAATGACTCACAACACTGATTCGGCATCAATCACCGACAATCCGCTACTTCATAACCGCATTTGCTGCACCTGAGCGGTCAATCCCCCATCAAGCACCCACAACTGCCCGGTAGCATAGCCCGCTTCATCACCCGCCAACCAGAATACCAGATTTGCCACATCCTCAGGGGTTCCATAACGGCGGATCGGATGAACTTCCCGAGCTGCCTCGTAGTATCGCTCACTGTCACTCCCTTCACCAAAGAAGCCCTTTAGCATGGGGGTATCAATAAAACCCGGACAGATGGCATTCACCCGGATCTTTTCAGGTCCATGGTCACATGCCATGGCCCTGGTCAGAGCATGCACTGCACCCTTGGTAGCACAGTAGGCTGACAGTCTGGGGTCGGCAATGAACCCATCATAGGAACCGAAATTGATGATGGAGCCACCGGTTTTTCGCATCAAGGCAAGCGCGTATTTCGAAGTCAGGAAGGTACCGGTCACATTGATTGCGAAAATCCGGTTCCATTCATCCAGGGTTGTCTCCTCAATGGTTTTTTCGATTTCGATTCCGGCCGCATTGACCAGAATATCGATTCGGTCATGATGGCTCTGCATGTGCTGCATCAGATCAATCGCGCTTTGCTCGCAGGTCACATCGTGTTCCAGGTACTTGACATCAGGATGCGTCTGCCTGACAAGGTCGGCAGCATACACCTCGGCACCTTCCTTGCGTAGCCGTTCACAAATCGCCTGGCCAATCCCCCCGCAACCGCCGGTGACGACTGCAACCCGATCGCGCAAAGGACGGTCTTTGCTTGCGTTCATGTTGAACAGGCTCTCCGGTAGGCGTCGAGAACCAGACCATGAAAATGATGTACCGCATGTTCACTCATGCCGCTTTGCCCAGGGTCGACAAGGTAACGCCCCTGCTTGAAGCCAGGGCTGCGCATTCCTCTCTGTACACTTTCCACCAAGCCGATATCCTCGGGTTGCAGAACTTCATCAATAAAACGAATCGCTTCCAGTTCAGCCTCAATGGGCTGCTCGGCTTCGTAAAAGAAATCGAATTCTTCATAGGTCTGTTCAGGGCCCGCCGGAACGAATTTCCAGACCATGAAATTCCCTCTTCCCGGATAACGCAGCAGTGCCGTGTTTGGCCACAGATACCAGACCGCATGATCGGTGACCGTTGCATTGGCTACATCGTAGGCCTGATTGCCCGACATGCCGGCCCTGGCCATATGGCTGGAATAAATACCGTGAGTACGGACCCTGTAGCTATCCATGTCCACCAGAGTACAGAAATCCTTGTGTGCGACCGGGCAATGGTAGCATTCCAGAAAATTATCAACGACTATCTTCCAGTTTGCCTGGATGTTGTAGGTCAGGCGATGGGCGAACTTGAGATTGGCAATGTCCGGTGCATAAGAGTGAATCTCCTCTCCCAAATTTCCGGATTGTATTGACAACGGTTCGGCTTCAGGGTCGAGATTGACAAACACCAGATCACAAAAGACCTCGATTTGAATGGCATCGAGGCAAACATCTTCCGGGTCAAAATTGCTGATGTATTCAGAACGGCGAGCGGCTTGCAGGGTTCCATCAAGTCGATAGCTCCATGCGTGATAGGGACAGACAATCAGATTCCGGGTACCTTCCCCTTCCAGCAACTCGTGCCCGCGATGCTTGCAGACATTGTAGAATGCCCTTAGTTGACCGTGATGATCGCGAACGGCAAAGATGCTCTGCCCCTGGATTTGGATGGTGATGTAGCTTCCGGGTTGTTTGAGTTTTCCGGCATGACAGAAAAACTGCCAGCTGCGGTGAAAGATCTGGCTTCTCTCAATATCCAGGAATTTTGCATCGCTGTAGCAGTTCGCATTGAGAGACCATGAACTTAGCGGATCGGACACATAGCCGCTACGGATTCGATCAAATTCATCTTGATCCATACAGATTATTCCTGTTTATTCAATGCTCCGGGGGAATTCAGTTCGGCTGCATATCCTGATCTGACCAAAATTTCCCCCAATCTTCCCATCACCAAAACCACGCGGTCCGCGGCCCACAAAAACGGAATGCGTTCGGGACACCGGGAAGAGCAATGTACCACAATTCACGGGATCGATTCCGTGTTATTGGGGTTGGATGATGGTCCAAAAAGCAATTCGGAACCGGCAGTTAAAGTAAGAGGGTTCCGGATTGTATTGAAAATTTTACAACGATATGTCTTCCATGCCCGTTTACGTTTTCATCGGACTTGTGTTCTGGTGGTAGCCTGCAGAGTTTGGGGACTTCATGGCGCCAATCGCTTGATAGACCAACCTTCGGTCTGTCTGGTGTAAAGGAACCGGTCATGCAGTCGATCTGCGCCCCCCTGCCAGAACTCGAGCGAATCAGGGCGGATCCGGAATCCACCCCAAAAATCCGGCAATGGAACCGCTCCCTTGGCAAACTTCTGCTTCATCCGCGCAAACTGCGTCAGCAACACCTGTCTGGATCTAATCCGATTGCTTTGCTCGGATGCCCACGCTGCGAGCTGGCTATCTTTGGGTCGCGAAATAAAGTACTGCATTGATTCCTTGTGGGTTATTTTCTCGGCTTCACCAGTAATCCTGACCTGACGATCCAGCATATGCCACGGAAAATGCAGGGCAACTTTGGAATGGGCGGAAATCTCCATGGCTTTCTGGCTTCCATAGTTGGTAAAGAACACAAATCCCTTGTGATCAAATGACTTCAAGAGAACCATGCGCTGGCTAGGCTGTCCGTCTTGGCCAACTGTCGCCAGAGTCATTGCATTGGGATCGCTGATCCTTGCTCCAACAGCCTGGTTAAACCATGATTCGAACTGGCGAATCGGATCCTCGTCAAGATCCTTATGCCGCAAACCGCCCTTGATAAAGTCTCTTCTGAATGATTCAAGATCCATGCGTAACACCATCTGC
>JAPYNK010000146.1 GCA_028285825.1 Arenicellales bacterium
CTTGCTTTCGTTGCCTCGGCCTAAAGCCTGGCAAAAGTCTTCCTGGTGCAATCTCTTTATTTTATTGTCGCTATCCCACATGCGGTCATAGCGCGCAATCCTGACAAATCGGTGTTGTTCAATGGAATGCAAGGTGATATCAGGGGTAGGCAAATTGACGGATGCGGCCAGTTGAATCGTGAATGCTTCATAAGCAGGCACATTACGGCAATGTTGCGGATCAAATTTCAGGATATGACTGGTAGGTGCTACGCCCCTCGGTACAAAATACTGATCATTCACAAACAGCACAGGACACTTGTACTGGGCACCTGCCAGCGATAGCCGAGGATAATGCCCCTTTGACCAGTCGATATAGGGGTGCCCGCGCCGAAGAACAAGAGCTGATAAATCCTTATCCGTAAGCTCTTCATACTGCTGCGACTCAATGGGTTTTTGGTCCATGGGTAGGATTGACAGTGCGCCTGCACACTCGCCCCCAAGAGCACGTAGCAACATGAAGTCCGTATCAGGCAGCTTGCGTTCATAAACAATTTTCTTGCGCATGTCTCCCTCAGGCAGCAAATTGGCAAACCAGTCATGGGCAACTTTATCTTCCGGTGCAAATTCACTTTCCTGCAAAGGCAGGGAATGGGAAATGCCAAATCCGCCATTGGAAATCCAATCGGAATCATAGCAAAATCCAATGGATCCAGCTGTACTGCGCCAAATCTGCCCAACCAGGTGCTGTTCATGCCAAACGTTCAGAATTTCTCTGTAACTCATGCGGCTATTTATGGGTTTTGGCGACAGTAGCGGATGGGGTCTTCCAACTACGGGGTTGAATGACAACCTCGAGACCCAGAGTGTCTATTGCCTTGAGCACCTTGCCGATTTCCGCGGTTTCTTTCCCGCGCTCAAACTCCGACAGGAATCGCATGCTCAGTTTTCCGAGTCCGGAAAATCTCTCCAGTGTGAGGTTTTGCTGTTTGCGATTGGCACGTGCCAACCTGCCAAGTTCTTCAGTCGTCCTGATTGAGCCGTAGACCATGTCTTGTTTTTCATGCATTGGATTTTTCCTAAAATTAGAACCGTTCGGTAAAAATAGAAGTCGCATCTATTCATTCCGATAAAATATTTACCGTACGGTAAATATAGTCTATAGGCCGGATAAATTCAATGGAAATACTACCGTTCGGGGCTTAAAAATTACGGGGCATTAGCAGTTGCAATGAAAATTATACCGTACAGGAATAAAAATAGATTTGACTATCGGTATTTCGCAAAATTATGACCATGCAGTATAAATATGGTGAAGATTTGAGTTGCCGGCTGTTTTTGCGGATTGGTTTCGAGTCGGCCATCAGTGCAACTCGAGAGAACGGCCCGGCTTGGAATGTCATCCGGACCCAGCGTTCCTGTTTCCGGGCATCACGGCAAGCCTTCTCGTCACCTGATGAATCAGAACGAACCACTCTGCCTGGACCGTGCTTCAACACGTCAAATTTCGTATTTTGACCGAACTCCTGATTCATTTTGGCATAGACACTCTCCGTCATGCCTTGCATCCGGTTCCAGCCAGCTCGAACCTCTGGAGCTCGAAATGCATGCATGACTACTATCCATGCGATGACTTTAAATCTTTCACAAGGCCACTGTTTCAAGGTTCCCGGCGCAAACCCGACGATACCCGAAGGGCATGGCAGGCGAAAGTCTGGATTGTCGGAGCGGGAAACTGGCCTGAACGACGGATATTCCGATACGATGGATATTCATTCCGGTAATCCCCGAGTCAACAGTTTCCCTGTAAAGTCCCAATTCAGCAATGAAGTGCAGTACTTTGAGGGGTAGGGTGCCGTTTCGATAATCGCACGGCCGGTGCACTGCTTCGACCGTCAAAGTGGAACTGATCCGACCAGGTGCCTTTATATTGCCTTTTTGAAAGAATTGATCATGAACTTTGGGAAAGCGCGTTGAAATGGTGAAGAGCTACCAGGGTTCGGCGAGACGGTGCAGTCAAGTCCTTCTCTCAAGGCTCGGCTTTTGTTCTATTCTACTGAAGACTTTCTCCCCAGCATCTCCAGTGTGGTAGCCTTGACGGCTTTCCAAAGCCCCATGTCATCCAGCATGTTGTACTGAACTTTGAGCGTGAAGACACAGCCGAGAATGATTGATCCCAAAGCCAGAATGGAGCTTAGAGCAAGGGTCGACATGCCGGTTATACCCTGGCCAATAGTGCAGCCAAGAGCCAGTACACCACCAAAGCCCATCAATACTGCTCCAATGACATGATTGACTAGGTCACTCGTATCATTGAAGCTCTCGATACGAAAATTTCCTGTCACCAGGCTGTAGACGAGCGATCCAAACAGGGTCCCCAGGACAATCGCAATGCCAAAATTTATCGTAGCACCGGTAAATGTCATCAAGTAGCTGATGGTGTTGCCAACCGGTGAGATGAACGAAACCCCTTCAAGCTGGATCGGGTCGAAATCGTCAAATCCGAGTACCCCCGTGGTGTACCACGCCCCGCCAATCAGCAAGCCAATCCCGACTCCCGCCAGCAGGTTGTCAGTGCGGGACCAGACCTGCCGGTCAAGAAGGGCAAACAAAATGGCAGAGCCACCAACAGCAACGGTCAGGATAATCGCTCCCGCGCTCGAAGGTAATCCCGTGAAATGGGACACAATATCATGCAGCCCCTGACTGGCAAGACCTGCATCCGAGAGTTGCCAGGTTGTTGGATCGTTTATATTTAGCCGGACTATGGAGAGGATGCCGCGCAAGGTCATGTAAGCGGTTAACCCCATCACAAGCAACACAATCAGGGATTTTAGATTGCCTCCCCCAAGGCGAACTACCGTTCTTTGCCCACAGCCCGAAGCGATCGTCATGCCGATACCGAAAAGAACCCCGCCGACAATATAGCCAAGCCAGGTAAAACTCGTGGTGTGATAGATCGATTCGCCCAGATCAATGTTTCCCGTCAGATACAGAATCTGCGTGACGATCAAGGCAAGACCCATTGCCAGAAACCAGACCCGGAAACGAGTCAACGATCCCATGTTTATCCAGTCGCTGATCGCACCCATGGTGCAAAATTGTGTACGGCTGGCAATCGCACCAAAGACCGTTGCACCGAAAAATCCGATCAGTGCGACTTTGTGAACGTGTTCGATCTCCATGTTTCTGATTCGATCACACCAAAACGGCTGTTTGGTCAGGATTTCTCCAGAATAAAGTGAAACTCACTATTGGATTCAGTCGATTCAAGCAATTTATGCCCGGTCTGGTTGGCAAATGCTTCAAAGTCCCGGACGGAGCCAGGGTCGGTAGCCAGAATTTTCAGGGTTTCTCCAGGCTTCATGCCGTTGATGGTTTTTTTGGCTTTGAGTATGGGTAGCGGACAGTTCAGTTTGCGCGCATCAAGAAACTGTGTTGTGTCGGTCATGTCAATTCTTGGTGGTCTAAGTATGAAATGGAATATAAAACGGCAAGGATGGTCAATAGAGGAGAATTCGTTGTATCGAATGGAAATGCTGCAACAAAATGGGATGCAAAGGTTCTCAATAGAATTGTTTCATTGACTGTTTCAATTATATTGCACAAAACGGGCCGGTTTTCACGCGCACAATTGGATATGCTTATTGCAGGAAAATGGATTTAATGACTCTGGCCAACGATGAGACATTTCAGAATATCAGAGCAAGAGCGAAAATTATCACGCTTATCCCGAATGATGGAAAATAGGCTTGTGCTAAACTCGTGTTTCAGGAAATGGGCATGGTGCCAATACAGATCAACAGTATGAGAACCCTTTGTAAAACACCTACACCGAGCTAACTGTCATGACCTCTCGTCGTTCTTTTCTCAAATTGATCGGTGCTGCAGCAACCGGCTCTCTGGCCGCAGAATATGCCTGCCTCTGGCAACAGAAAGCCTATGCCGAGACACTGGATCAACTATATAACCTGCCTCTTGCGGGGGATGTGCGGATTCTTCATACCACTGATATTCATGCTCAGCTATTACCCATTTACTTTCGGGAACCCAATGTCAATCTTGGCATTGGGTCTGCCGAGGGAAAGCTGCCACACCGCGTAGGCCATGCATTGCTTGATAGCACCGACATACACGAAGGCACCATAGAATCTTATGCCTTCACCTATCTGGATTTCAATGCCAATGCCAGAAAATACGGAAAGATGGGAGGAGTGGCAAACCTTGCGACCCTATACAAACAATTGAGGCAGCAAGCAGGAACTGATCGGGTCTTGACTTTGGATGGTGGAGATTTGTGGCAGGGTTCTGCAACATCATTGTGGACACGGGGGCGTGATATGGTTGAAGTGTCCAATCTGCTGGGCATCGATATTATGACCGGGCATTGGGAATTTACCTATCATCAGCAGGAAACGCTGTCCAATATTCAGGCGTTTAACGGTGAATTTATCGCCCAGAACGTGCGCATTAAAGAGGACAGCTTGTTTGAGGATGCCTACTATGAAATGGCGGAAGAGTTCGACGGTATCGGTCTCTACGATGAAGACAGCGGGATACCATTCAAGCCATACACGATTCGGGAAGTCGCCGGACATCGCATAGCAGTGGTCGGGCAGGCTTTCCCCCGCACTGCGAACGCAAATCCCCAGGGATTTATCCCGGATTGGACTTTTGGAATTCGCGAAGATGAGCTGATCGAATTGATCGATCAAATCAATGACGATGAATCCCCGGATGCCCTTATTCTCCTCTCTCACAACGGCATGGATGTCGACCTCAAGCTGGCATCACGAGTGAACGGCATTGATGCTATTTTGGGAGGGCATACCCATGATGGAATACCGATACCCGTTGAAGTCAATACTCCGGATGGCAGCAGTTGCCTGGTTACGAACGCCGGTACCAATGGCAAATTTGTCGGAGTGCTGGATATCAGGATGAGGGATGAAAAAGGCATGGCCTATCACTTGCTTCCCGTATTTGACTCATTGCTCGAATCAGATCCTGATATGTCCGGGCTGGTGTCGTCACTACGATCTCAAATCTATCAGGATTCAGTTGTGGAGAGCCGAGCACCGGCTCACAAGGTACACCCGGCTCGTTTGGGCATACGCTATGAAGAGATTCTATCAGAGAGGCTCGCTTTGGCAGATCGAACCTTGTACCGAAGAGGGAACTTCATGGGCACATGGGATCAGCTAATCTGCGATGCGCTAATTCATGAGTATGACGCCCAGATCGCCCTGTCTCCAGGTTTTCGATGGGGCACAACGGTGCTTGCAGGAGACTGGATCACCATGGAGGATGTCATGACACAAACCGCGATGACCTATGGCGAGACATATGTTCAAGAGATGACGGGAGAGACGTTGCTAACCATTCTGGAGTCCGTCGCCGATAACCTGTTCGATCCGGATCCCTATCTTCAAGCGGGGGGAGATATGGCCAGAGTATCGGGCATGCATTATTCAATCGACCCATCAAAACCCTTGCTGGAAAGAATCACGGAAGCGTTGCTGGGTAATGGCGAAAGCATAACTGCTGACGGAACCTATGTGGTAGCGGGCTGGGGCGTTGTGGGGGATTATCCGGACGGAAGGCTGATTTGGGATATTGTGCGTGACTATCTTATATCGGAGCGTGATGATGACAACGTCATACGCATTCCAAAAATGCATCATCCAACACTGATTGGCGTCTCTGACAATCCCGGAATCAAGGACTATGAGGGAATTCTGGCCTAATTCCAATAAAAGCAGGATTCGTTAGGCATTGATATCGATTCTCCAAATGGATGAACCGAAGACTGCCCATTTTTATTTTATCGCGAAGCAGTCTTTTGCTCAGACCATTCATGATAATGCTACGTAGCGGTTTGGGTAATTCAGGATTCACTTGAACGGCAATTCCCGCGCTTTACCGGATAGCCAGAATTACCGGTTGATTGCTTAAGTTTGGTCTCAAGCAAGGTCATGTTGTCAAGACGGAATATTAATGGATCCATTTTTCATTCATCAAAAACCAGGCCAAACGTCGTTAGAATTCCGGGAAAGAACGTATTACAAGGCTGCATACCGAACTCTCAACATCAAGCACTTTGCTATTGAGTTGATGTTCAATCGTCGAAAAATACAGGTCACCACTTTCCTGTTTCTACCACTGGTTGCCTTAAGTTACTTTTGTGAGAAAGCATTCTTGAACGTTCCAGCATCAGAGTAATGCCGGTAAAGCAGTATCGACTAGTTCATTGATAAATATAAAAAAAGCCTATATTTGGGCATGACTGCATGTTTCAGGTATTCATTAAATCCGCTGAAGGAGCCAAAGCAAAGCCGTTGCCGGAACCGGTTGAGCCAAGGATGTGCGAGACTGGAACTTGAACTCCAAAACCCAGGCAATAATTCCTCAAGTTAATATTCTGGCAATTTTACCCAATGCGAAAAAAATCACTTGCCAAGTTCAAAATGCTTGATTACCATATACGATAACAATAACTATAGCTGATGCGTTAAAATTGCATCATCATGAAACGTAAACACTTACACACAATTCAGGTAGATGGTTAATGATTAAAAAGACTCTTATGACTCTGAGTCTAGCTGTCGCTATGACTCTGGGTTCTTTTGGGGGCGGTATTGCCTTTGCTGACGAGGAGGCGGTAAATCATGGGAAAACCGTGGCTTTCAACAGGCAAAAAGGAAACTGTCTTTCCTGTCACATGATGGACGATGGCGATCAGGCCGGCACTCAGGGTCCGCCGCTCATCGCGATGAAACTCCGTTTTCCGAATCGTGAAGATTTGCGGGCCCGCATCTACAACCCGCTTGAATTCAACCCCAATACCATCATGCCTCCGTTCGGCCTGCACAACATTCTCTCGGACGAGGAAATTGATGCGATCGTGGAATATCTTTATACCCTGTAAATCAATCGAGGAGACAGCAACAATGAAGAGAAGAGAATTTAACTTCAGGCTCGCCGGCATCACAGGCTTGGGTGTTGGCATTACTTCTGGCCTGATACCGGTTTCGGCCTTGGCCAGCTGGCCTACTGCTGCGTTTGATACCGAGACCCCGGAAGATGCCGCAAATGCCCTGTTTGGCGAATCTGAAATGATTGAGACGGATGCAATTACCTTCAAGGCTCCGGATATTGCCGAGAACGGTCGAGTGGTTCCCGTCAACATCAATGTTGGTCTGGACAGCATTGAGGAGATAGCCCTCATGGTGCCGGAAAATCCCGCTCCGCTGGTCTCGACCTTTGTGATGTCAAATCAGTCAAATGTATCAGTTGGTACCCGTATCAAAATGGGCAAGACCTCGCCTCTGGTGGCGGTGGTCAAGGCGGATGGCAAGGTATATACCGCTACCAGCAAGGAAATTAAAGTCACCATTGGTGGCTGTGGCGGTTAATCGGAGGTAATATCATGGCGATTAAATGCAAAGCAAAAATGAAGGATGGCATGGTGGAAGTCAAGGCCCTAATGAAGCACGAAATGGAAACCGGTCTTCGCAAGGATTCGAAAACCGGGGAGCCGATTCCCGCGCATCACATAACGGAAGTTACCTGCATGCATGACGGTAATGAACTGTTTCGATGCAACATGGGTCCTGCGATTTCCAAAAATCCGTACCTGTCGTTTACCGTTTCGGGACCCAATGTCGGAGATACGCTTCAACTCTCCTACGTGGATAACATGGGCGAGACCGATTCCGGCGAGGCTGTTGTCAAGTAATTTACGAGAAATCGCATCGAACCTGATGCAACACTAACTGGGTGGAGACCACTATGTTGAAAAAATATGCAATCCTGTTAGGGGCCCTAATGGCTTTGGCATGGAGCAGTACATATGCAAATCCTGAAAACGACCGGATGGCTTTCGAGAAGTATTTCACGACAAAATTTCCCGAAGTGCCACTGAATGACTTCAAGAACGGGATTTATTCCGTTGATCCGGTTGCCCGGGCCGACTGGGAGCAGATAGAAGAATTTCCCCCCTATGAACTGGCCATAGATGCGGGAAAAGCAGAATACAACACGACCTTTGCCAATGGAAAGTCCTATGCCGACTGCTTTGGTGACGGGGCTGTAAGAGGTCAATATCCTCACTGGAACGGCGAGCGCAGGGAAGTCATTACCATGGAGTTGGCGATCAACGAATGTCGAACCAGTAACGGCGAGGAGCCGCTTAAATGGAACAAGGGAAAAATTGCCGAGTTATCGGCCTACATGTCATACATTTCACGAGGTCAGACCGTTGATGTGAAAATTCCCGAAGATGACCCGGAAGCACTGGCGGCATACGAGCGCGGCAAGCAGTTCTACTACACCAAGCGTGGACAGTTGAATTTTTCCTGTTTCGACTGTCACGGTACCGGTGCAGGCAAGGGTGTCCGTCTGGAAAAACTGAGTCCAGCCCTTGGTCACGCTACCCATTGGCCCGTATATCGTTCGAAATGGGGTGCAGTGGGTACCCTGCATCGTCGATTTGGCGGTTGCAACAGACAGGTTCGTGCAAAGAACTTCAAGCCGCAGGGACAGGAATATCGCGAACTGGAGTATTTTCTCACCTACATGAGCAACGGTCATGAGTTTAACGGCCCTGGTGCCAGACGATAAGACCACACGGCAATACACAGGAGAAGATTCATGAAAAAATACGTGATCAGTAGCTTACTGGCCTTGTCGTTCGTTGCGGCGGGGACAAGTCTTGCCGGTGATGAGTTTGAAGCCGCATGGCAAGCCGCGGATGACAAGCGCAAGGAGGCTGCAGGCATGAAATCTGAATGGCGTGATACCAAGAAGATGCTGGACAAGGCAAAGCAGGCAGCGGAGAAAGGCGATATGGATGCGGCCATGAGTCTCGTGGCAATGGCTCATGAGCAAGCGGCAGATGGTATCGCACAGGCCGAAAGGGAAGCCGTAATCTGGATAACGCGCGTTCCCCGATAAACGTGCACTGGTTGTCTGACGGATTACTCGATAGGTGAAATCCAGACATTTCACTGTATCTGGAGTAGCATACATGGATATCCCGGCATAAGCCAGTACAGTAAGCGACGGCCCAATGGACAAGATTACCAGTTGGAGCCGAATAACGAGTCAATACCATGATTCGGGGCATCTGGTTGTGGTTATGGTCGACCAGGAAGATTGTCCATATTGCCGTCAAGTTGAAGAGGAGTTTTTCTCTGCAATCCTCGCAAGTGGTCAATACCGGGATATCGTGTCAATAGGCAAGATTTCGATTGACGCAGGCGAGACCATCATCGATCAAGATGGACAGGAAGTCAGCACACGAGAATTCCTTGCCGAATATGGAACGGACTGGACGCCGACAGTTCTGTTTCTTGATCACCAGAAACGTGAGATTGCGGATAGACTGACGGGGCTGTTAACCCCCGATTACTATGCCTACTATCTGGAGCGGTCCATCAATTCCGCCATTCGTCATTTGCAGAACCAGTCGTAACACTGATTCTGGAATTTGGAGAAAAGGGCTGGGCACCGCCCTGGTTTTCCTGTTTCTGGGATTGTCTACCGCGCATGCAGATGATTCCGGGTTGCCACTGGTTCGGGATATTATTTTGTGCCAGTAATCATGGATCGTGAAGTGCATGTTGAAGAGGATCGTTCGTTACAGTCATTCATGCAGGAGACCCGGGGTATTTCCGGATGGCCGGCGGCTGTCATCATGACGCCCCACGGATACCCGGTTTTTGGTTATACCTACACGGATCCGGATTCCCTGATGACATCGTTGCAGGAGTTCGTCGCAAACTGGGAGCGCTCGGCTTCAGGTATTTCCGATTCTGCATATGCTGACAGTCAGGAACGACGCCAGAATCAGTTATCCGGAGATCGTCCTGTTGCAGGATTGTCCGCACTTGACTTGCTGCAGAGATTTTTGATGCAGGCGAATGCTGCAACCGACATGACTTTCGGCGGATTCGGCATGAGCACGAAATTTCCCTTTGTGCCGCAAATGAACATGCTGGCCGAATTGTCCGCCCTGAACCCGGATCCCGAGGTCATGTCATTCATCGAGATTACCTTAAGCACAATGCTCGATTCTGCGATTATCGATGCAATCGAAGGAGGCGTGTTTCGCTATAGTGAAACCCGAGCCTGGAACAAGCCGCATTTTGAGCAGATGCTGTATAGCCAGGCCCTGATGAGCAAATTGCTGTTACGGGCATCGGCAGTATTGAGAAACGATCGATATCGGGTGGCCGGACTCAGAATGCTTGATCACATGGTCAAGAACTTCAGGCTCGATAGCGGGTGGTATGCATCTTCCCTGTCAGCGGTATCTTCAGATGGGGTGGATGGCGGGTATTATCTGTGGAGCCACAGACAACTTGAAGAAATATTCGGCAGTGACTGGATGGAGCGTATCGAAGATAGACTGCCGGATGAGGGCTATGTATTGCCAGCCCCGCTTGACAATGCAACAGACATGCAGTTGACGATACTCAGGCATCGAAGTGCTCGTCCACAGGAGCGCGATGAAAAGCCGGTACTCAGCTGGAATGGCCTTGTGCTGTCAGCCATGGCTTATGGTGCCGCTCTGGATGACCGGTTTATCGGTCATGCCCGGACATTGGCAAAGCTGCTGATTCGTGAAACCCAGCGTGATAATCTATCCGTGATCGCAAATGATGAAGCAGCACAATTATCGACTTTGGAGACTTATGTTCAGGTAGCCAGTGGACTTCTTGACTGGTGGCAGCTTACCGATGATCCCGAAGTGCTCGAACGGGTACTTGAATTATTGAATGAGAGCGTGGTTAAATTTCGTGAACAGGAATACTGGATGGAAGCTGAAGCGTTATTGCCAGAAGCCGGCAGGGGTACGATTGCGGTGCCTGATCGCCAGATTCCCTCTGCCTCTGGACAATGGTATCGATTGGCGATGTTGATGAGATCCGTCGATCCCGAGTTGACAGGGCCTTTGGTTGAGACCATGGAGGAAATGGAGGAAATCCAGTCTTCAATGATGCATGAAGAGGCGTTTTATCATGCTACCTACATACTTGCAAGATTGCTCAAGGATCTGTCGGGGCAGTCATGAATGCCGGATATCGACCGAGTTGTTGAAAACGTCAACGTGAATATTGCGAATGAATCCTGGCGATCCTCGGCCTATCGGCCGTTTTATGCCTGGCTGGTTATCTCTGGCCTGGTTTTCTTTGGCTTCTTTCTCCTCTGGAGGTATCGGTTCATAGATCAGATCATCGAGGCCGATCTAACCAAGCTATCGCTAGTTATCGGGGTTGTTTTTCTGGCGGCATGCATTTATCTGGGGGTCAGTGCATATCGTTTATCGCAAATGAATTTTCGTTTTTTGTATCGTGTTCAAAGTGGTAATTCGGATATCACCCGAACAACAGAATCGAGCGCAGTAGACGAATATCTGGATTTAATGCTGCAGCCAAATCCCGAGAATGCGCCTTATGATGAATCGATGCATGCATGGCTTGCCGAGCAAATCCACAAAGGACATCGTCTCGGCTGGTTTATTTCCGACAGCCTGATTCGGCTGGGGCTGGTCGGAACCGTGATTGGATTTATCATCATGCTGGGATCGGTCTACGATCTGGAGGGTGACGACGTTTCGGTTCTGCAGGACCTGATGTCCAGCATGGGAGGCGGTATGCAGGTTGCGCTGTATACGACACTGACCGGTATCAGCCTGTCTCTGGTTCTCGGGGTTTATTGCAAATATCTTGATTCGGGGGCGGATGAACTGGTGTCTCGGGTGATTCAGCATACAGCCCGTTCTCGAAGGGAGGGCGGTCAGCTTGGTCAGCCTGTATCTGAAGCATCGTAAGCGCAGTTCTCAGATCGACCCATTCATCGATCTGTTATTCAACTGCCTGCTTGGGTTCGTATTCCTGTTTCTAGTTGCATTGCTTTACATCAACCCGGAGGCCAAACAGGCCAATATCGAAAAAAAGGCCGAGTACATTATTTCAGCGACCTGGCCTGAACTGCTCAAGGACGATATTGATCTTTGGGTCAAGGGGCCTGACGAACAGGTCGTGTCCTATCTGAAGCGTGATGCCGGATGGTTGCATCTGGACCGTGATGATCGCGGTGTCATTAACGACACCATCGTGATTAATGGTCAGGAAACGGTCAATCCGATCAATCAGGAGATCGTGACCATCAGAAAGAAGCAATACGGAGAGTACATCGTGAATCTATTCTTTTACGATTCTGACTCCAAATCCAAAGGCAATTCGAGTTCCGGGCAAGCAACGCCAGTGCCCGTGGATGTCAGGATTGATCGGGTCAACCCGAAATTTGAGCGAATTTTTGATGAAAGTATCATCATGCGCGGTGTTGACCATGAACATACTGTGGTTCGGTTTACAGTCAGACCGGATGGTCAGCCGGAGATGTTCAATGATCTCCCAGCCATTTTGACCCCCTATAAACTTGACCATGTTCCCTTATGGCCAAATTGACGATCAGCCTGGCTTACCTTGTGCCACTCGTCATCATTGCTTCGAGCTGGGCACAGGGCCGAATGACGCCGTCTATTCGGATGAGCGCCTTGGTGTTACTGCCGGTCTGCTACCTGATTCACTGGCATTTTCTGGAACGGATGAGTGGTTGGCCAACCGATCTGCAGATACCCGATCAATTCGAGCTGGTAGCGGCCAATGTGATTGAGCCGAACAAAACGCTGAATCTTGACGGTGCGATTTATTTATGGATACGAAGCCGTCTTGGAGAGGCGCCTCGATCGCATGAACTGGAATATTCGAGAGAACTGCATGTCAAGATAGTCGAGGCGCAACGCCGCCTTGATCAGGGCATCAGGCAGTATGGCAATACCTTGTCTGGTCGTGAGGCCGGTAATGAAGGGACATCGGGAGAGGAAGCATTGAGGCTGGAGCTTCAGGATTTAACCGAACGTCAACTCCCGGCCAAGACCTTTTGAGTTCAGGCTCTTTCAAGTTGCATTAGTTTCGCTCAGACAGCCCCGACCACTTTTCTGCACGGTTGCAGAGCAGCACAACAACTGCTCTAATGGTTATGGTAAGTATACATAGGGCCAACAGTGCAGCAAACATCAGATCGATTTTGACGCGACCATTGGCCAGCAACATCAGATAGCCCAAGCCATTGGATGCACCGACCCATTCCCCGATTACTGCGCCGATTGGTGCATAGACGGCAGCCAGTCGGATACCGGAGGTCAGCGAGGGAATTGCTGCGGGAATTCGTATCTGCATCAAAGTCGAACGATTGGGGCTACGCATGGTATGGGCAAGATCCAGATACCCTTTTGGTGTGTTCGCCAGGCCATCCAGAAATGTTGAGGTGACCGGAAAGTAGACAATCAGGACAGCCATGGCGATTTTCGAGGCCAGACCGTAGCCCAGCCATAGGGTCAGCAAGGGAGCCAGTGCGAATACGGGAATGGTCTGACTCATGACCAGAGCCGGCATGATGAGTTTGCGCCCCCGCTCTGACAGGGTCAGATTCAACGCGGTCAGAATGCCAGCCGTTACACCCAATAACAGGCCCGCCAGGACTTCCACAGCGGTGATCAATGCATGGTGCCAAATCAATGCAAACTGATTGACAAATGCGCTGGCAACTGCCAGCGGTCCCGGGAGAATGAATGATTCCACTTGTGTAACCCACACCACAGCCTGCCAGACCAGAATCATGAACAGGCCCGCAAACAGGATTTCCCAGACCCGGATGAGGGATAGACTGCCTGATTCCGGTTTCATGCGTTCAGTACTGAAAAGATCCGGGACTGAATATCCATTATGGCTGGATCATCGAGCTCACGGATTGACTGACAGGTAGGCAGGTCGAATTGTTGCAGTTTCCCTTGGGTCATCGCATAGACTCGTCTACCCAGCCTGAGTGCCTCGGCTAGGTCATGCGTAACCAGAAGGACTGTTCTGTCCTGCAGTGTGGATGACGCCAAAGCCTGCATTTGTCTGCGGGTAGCCGGATCGAGTGCCGAAAATGGCTCATCAAGAAGAACCAGAGGGGTATCCTCCATCAGGGTTCGGGCCAGTGCGCATCTTTGCCGCATACCCCCCGAAAGCTGTCCGGGCTTGCTGGACATGTATTCTTCAAGTCCAACTCTATGGATCAGGTAATCAGTTTTTACATGGTCTTGCAGCTCTCTTCGTAAACTCGCACCGAGGGAGACGTTTTGGCGTACCGTTAACCAGGGAAGTAGCAGATCTGACTGGGCCATGTAGGCAACCCGCCCATCCACAGGCAGGTCATCGCTTGCCGATATTGATCCTGAAAATGAGCCACCGGTCTCCAATCCCGCAATCAGTCGAAGCAGGGTTGACTTGCCAATTCCGGAGCTGCCCAACAGGCATGTCCAGGATCCGGGCAGTAATTCAAGCACTAAATCACGGAAGAGGGGTCGTTCGTTATAGGAAAACTCACCAGAAAGCCGAAGTCCGGGTATTGTGTGATTAGGTGCAACCATGGGAATCGACCTGTCTGGATATCCGCCTTACTCTTGTGTGATATCGATGGCCAGGCGATTAATCGGGTTAGGTTCGGGAATCAGGCCGTATTCCAGGAAGAACAGATCCATATCCCGATATCGCCCGGTATCCAGAGCAGCAGGTCGAAGCGCAAAGCGGGGCAGGGTGTCGAACCAGGCCAGTCGGTTCAGGTCATCATTGAGTTCAGGAGATGTCGAGGCAAAGATTTTCCAGCTCTCCTCTGGGTGGTTCACGATGTATTGCACTCCCTGTTCTACCGCTTTCAGGAATCGGCGAATCATAGGCTTGTTCATCGTGTTTGAATTCGCAATATAAATCAGTTCGTCATAGGGCGGCAGTCCTTCCTCTTCGAGGTAGAAGCATCTGCCTTGAACATTTTCCAGCTTCATCTGATTTAGCTCGAAGTTTCTGAAGGCGCCGATCACGGCATCAACCTGATTGCTCATGAGGGCCGGCGATAACGACCAGTTGACGTTGACCAGTTCGATGTCCTGCATGCCTAGTCCATGTGGGCTCAAAATGGCGGTTAGCAGTGCTTCCTCTACACCCGCAACCGAAAACCCGACTTTGCGTCCGGCTAGGTCCGCGATGGACTTGACCGGGCCATCTTCGAGCACCAGAAGACAGTTTAACGGTGTGGCAACCAGCGTGCCCACCCGGATCAGCGGGAGGTTTTCGGCGACCTGAAGATGCAGTTGAGGTTGATAGGAAATGGCGAGATCCGCTTCGCCCGCAGCTACGATCCTGGGTGGGACCGATGGATCTGCTGGCGGCACGATTTCGACTTCGAGGTTCTGTTCAGCGAAGTAGCCGTTTTCCTGTGCTATCAGAATCGGGCCATGATCCGGGTTGATGAACCAGTCCAGAATCAATGAAACCCTGTCCATTGACCAGGCCGGGCTTGTACTAGTGAGGGCAATAATGAGGATAATTTTTTTCATGCATGAACTCTTCCGAGTGAAGATTTTCGATAAGGCTCGGTGATTTCGAGCCAGTGACTGACTTGTTGTTCCGGTTCGGAGTTGAGAGTGATATCGGTAACCACCGATACGCAATCGGCACCGTGTTCCAGAGCCGCGATTCCCCGTTGTGGATTCAGGCCTCCAATTGCGACGATTGGGATTGAGCCAACGCGAGATTTCCACTCGGTGATCCGCCCAAGTCCCTGAGGTGCCCAGGGCATTTTTTTGAGAATGGTTGGATAGATCGGCCCAAGTGCTACATAGTGTGGACTTGTCGACAACGCTCGCACCAGTTCCGGCTTTGAATGTGTGCTGACTCCGAGACGGATACCGGCATCCGAGATTTGCGAGAGGTCAGCCAGTTCCAGGTCTTCCTGTCCCAGATGTACGGCATCACAACCGAGTTCGATGGCCAGTCTCCAATGATCGTTGAGGAAAAGCCGGCAATTATTTTTTTGGCATATTTCCATGGAGTCCAGCGCTTCCTTGCGGACCAGGTCAAGATTGTCACTCTTGATCCGCAGCTGTGTCTGGCGTATGCCCAGAGGCACAAGACGCCTGATCCAGGCACTACTGTCAAAGATTGGATAGAAGGGGTCGAGAATCATTCTCGGAGGTCTGCCTTGTCAATCAAGCTGGTTGATGTTCGTGGCATATCTGAAGGTTGCATCGGTCCAGCCAGATAGGCGTTGCGTCCGGCCCGGATTCCTTCGGCAAATGCTTCTGCCATTCTCGCCGGATCTTCGGCCCGTGCAACGGCAGTATTCAGCAATACGGCATCAGAGCCGAGCTCCATGGCTCGGGCTGCATGGGAGGGGAGTCCGATACCCGCATCGACAATTATCGGAATAGTATCAAATCGGGATCGCAAAGCTCGAAGACCGTACTCATTGTTAAGTCCACGAGCTGTTCCGATTGGTGCCCCCCAAGGCATCAGGACTTCACATCCGGCATGCAGCAACTTCTCGGCTACCACCAGATCTTCCGTGGTATAGGGAAAGACCCTGAATCCCTCGGCATCAAGGATTCTGGCTGCTTCCACCAGACCAGCGGTATCGGGGTGCAGTGACTCCGAATCTCCGATGACCTCCAATTTGATCCAGTCTGTCTGAAAGCATTCACGGGCCATTTGGGCAGTGGTTACCGCCTCTCTTGCAGAGTAGCAACCTGCCGTGTTTGGAAGAATTGTGACATTAAGTGACTTGATCAAATTCCAGAATTTTTCACCGGCATGACTGCCCCCAGCCTCTCTTCTCAGGGATACCGTCACAATCTCGGTATTTGAAGCCTGAACGGCCTCGGCCAACTTGCTTGGAGAAGGATAGCGTGCAGTACCAAGGAGCATCCGGTTTTCGAATGATCGTCCATAGAGTTCAAGCATGGTCATGACTTGATTCAGCCTCCGGCATTCGGGGTAACGACTTCTATACGATCACCTGACATAACCCTGGTGGACTTTCTTTGATGCTTGTGAACAAATACTCCATTTAATGCAGTGGCAAAATGATTTTGCCGATAACCGCATTCGATGAGAATCTCGCTCAGTAGCTGATTGCCCACTTCCCGCGTTTCGCCATTGACGATTATGCGCATTGTGGCAACTCCTCCCATTGGTCGGGATTAATCACTGCATCGGCAGCCTGGATGGCGAGGGCGGGGCCGAGTAGAAATCCATGCCGGTAAAGGCCGTTGACAAAGATTACATTGTCTTTTCGATAAAGCCTCGGAATATTGTCGTTGAAGGCTGGGCGGACATCTACTCCGGATTCGATGATTTCTGCTTCACCGAAGCTTGAAGACAGGAGTATTGCTGAATGCAGCAAGTCAAGCATTGACCGAACGCTGAATCTTGCGCGTTCGCTGCTTTCGATCAATGTTGCACCCAGCATAAACTGGTGATCATCTCTGGGCACGATGTAGATGGGTTGCCGGGGATGCAGAAGTCTTACCGGACGAGTCAGGCTGATATCTTCGGTTTGCAGAATCATCATCTCACCTTTTACACCTCGGAGTCCGGGCAATACATCGTGTGAATGGTGGCCTCGACAGTCGAGAACGGTTTTGGCATCCAGGTCTTCCGGCCTGACGGCCTGACCGAATCGAATCGAGACTTCCCGCATTTTCAGGTAATTCGCCAAATCCTGCAGTGCGTTGCGGGGATTCAGGTGCGCCTCATCGGGAAACAGCAGGCCGGGTCCTGAAAAATCTGCCAGGCCAGGCTCAATTTCCAGGATTTCCGGTGTTTCGATCCACCGACATTGTTTGCCCAAACGGGACAGCCTCTCAAGTTCATTTCGGTCGCGGGGGAGGGCCAGTACCAGCGATCCCTTTTGCGTGACGCCGGTGACATGCTTTTGCCACCATCTGGCCGCCAGCAGGCCGCGCTGCATGACTTCATGTTCAGCAGTATCCCGTTCGCAGTAGGGAGCAAGCATGCCTCCTGCGAACCAGGAGCAGGATCCTTCTCCCAGTTTCCCAGCCTGTTCATAGATGCTGATGCCGATACCACGGTCCAGTAGTTCGCAGGCACAAGTCAGTCCTGCAACACCTGCTCCGATTATGGCGACCTCACTCACTGCCAGATTCCATGAAAATGATGAACCGGTCCATGACCGGAGCCGATATTGAGTTGATCGGCAGACTGAATTGCCCGGGCGAGGTAATCATGCGCATACGAGACTGCATCCGCCAATGATTCTGATTTGGCAAGATATGCCGCAATGGCTGCAGAATAGGTGCAACCGGTTCCATGTGTATTTGGTGTAGGGATTCGAGGTGAAGCCAGCTTGATCGGCGGTTGTTCATTTGCTATCAGCCAGTCGGTACAAGTTGAGTCCACTCCGTGCCCACCCTTGACCAGAACGGCCCTTGCGCCGAGCTCGATGAGGGCATGACCCTGGACTAATGCCTGATCGGCGCTGCTTGCCGGTTGATCGTTCGCCAATACGGCAACTTCGGGTAGATTGGGAGTGATTAAATCTGCTCTGGGCAGAAGCAGTGTGCGGACAGAGTCCATGGCATCTTCATCAAGGAGAGAATCCCCGGATTTGGCAATCATGACAGGATCCAGAACGACATGGCCCCGGTAGTCGCTGATTGCTTCGGTGATTTCCCTGACTATATCCGCAGACAGGACCATGCCAATCTTGATTGCATCTACAGGCAGATCCTGCAGTACAGTCAGTATCTGTTGTCGAACCATGCCTTGCGGCAGTGGTTCGACACGCTCCACCTTGAGAGTGTTCTGGGCGGTAGTTGCGGTGATCGCGCTGGCTCCGTAAACCCCAAGGGCACTGAAGGTCTTGAGATCGGCCTGAATACCTGCGCCTCCGGAACTGTCGGAACCGGCAATCGTCAATGCGATGGGTGTTCTTGATTCTGCGTCCAAGTGTTTCGTCTCGCTAGGCAGGCGCTGAAACGGAATTTACCGAGACTTGTGGCAGGCAGTACCGTTTCCTTCGCCAGCATTATCTGGATCAGGTTCGATGGGTCGACAGTCTAGCCTCTCAGCTCGTTCAGTGAGCTCCCCAACGGTATATGAGACGATAACAGTCAAGACATTTTTTTGCAATGCCAATACCCCTGCATTTTGAGCTGAAACAAGAGCCCGGATACGGAAAGTCAGGATCATTGCCGCTGGCTTCATTCAATCAAGTCATCGATTGGCACATTCGGCACTCCTGATAATTTCCGGTAAAGCGCAAGTGTGCCCGGTTTGCGGCGATTCTCAACTTGTGACAGGTATCCTTTTGAAATACCGACCTGCCTGGCGAGCCTCTCCAATGTAGACTCGACATTTTCTCGTCCTGCACGCAGTGGCGTAAGACCATCCAGTATTGCATTGACAATCTCGGAGGGGATTGTCACACCCTGCCTGTCATCAAGTATCGCTTGATCGATTGCAGCGCAATCTTCAACATCCCTGAGCTTTGCGACAATCTCCCTGGATATCTCAATTGGCATTACCGCAAAATGCGCATTTCCGTCTTTTTCGATAATTTGTACACTTGAATCGTTCATCGATGCGCTTGTCCTCTTTGCGCAATCTTCACCACCAATAGCATCCTTGACTCGTTGTTTAGAAAACAAATAACTCGCCAATCATCTACTCTGAGTCTATAGCAGTCCTGTCGGTCTTTCAGTAGTTTCACATTCACGGAAGATGCGTGGGGGTGTTAAGCTACTGATTCCACTTTATCTCTGATTCTGACAGCAGGGTTTTTTGGCATTCGAACCGGCTTTCGAGCCGAATTCTTCTGATAGCGAACACTATACATTCCTATAGTTTGCTATATGTCAACCAAGAATTAAAATTGTTCGCGCTCTCATATGTAATGAGGCTTGTATGAGAGCAGTCAGGACACTCAGTCCTCAGTTCATGTGATTCCGGCCAAATACTCGTTGACCACAGCCAGAAAAGGGCCGGAGAAGTTTTTGAGTTTTACCGCACCCACCCCGATTACAAGGGAAAATTCTGCCAAGTCACGCGGCTTGCGGTTGACCATATCGATGAGTGTTCGATCAGAAAATATTACAAATGCCGGTACTCCACGTTCGCGGGCAATGTCAAGGCGCAGTTTCTTGAGGGCGGCCAAAAGCTCCTCATCCTGTCCATTTGCCAGCTGTACGGATGGATTATTGCTTGTTTTCTTGCCTGATTTCCTTGACATGCCAGATTCGAAAACTGCGTCCTTTCGATACAGGAATTCTCCGGATCCCTGCAACAGTTCGCGGCCCTGTTTCGTGATGTTCAGGGCGCCATAGCCTGCAATGTCGATTCGCATCGATCCGGCCGCCACTAGCTGGCGAATCATCGACTGCCAATCATTCGTGCTCAATTCTGCACCTGTTCCGAAAATCGGCAGGCGTTGATGGCTGAACTGCCGGACCTTTTTGGTTTGCCTGCCGCATACTACATCAATGAGATGCGTCTTGCCGAATCGCTCTCCTGTTAGTCTGGCGGCCGAGAGAATTTTCCGTGCCTCTTCAGTCGCATCAATGCATTCAGTTGGATTAAGGCAAATGTCGCAGTTGCCGCATGGGCTGACCTCTTCACCGAAGTAATTGAGCAATGCTACCCGTCGGCAGATTGGTGTTTCGCAATAACCCAGCAGGGCATCAAGGCGTTTGTGCTCCCGGTTGAGCCGTTCCTCTCCGGCGTTTTCGTCGTTGATGAATCGACGCCGCATCATGATGTCGGGAAGCCCGTACAGCATATGAGCCTCAGCGGGTTTGCCGTCGCGTCCGGCTCTGCCGATTTCCTGATAGTAGGCTTCAACACTTCCCGGCAGGTCGGTATGAAAGACAAAGCGCACGTCGGTTTTGTCGATTCCCATCCCAAAGGCTATTGTGGCAACAATAACCATGCCATCATTGGTCATAAACTCATTTTGGTGAGCTTTTCGCTCCCTGATGTCCATGCCTGCATGATAGGGCAAGGCATGGATGCCTTTCGACTTGAGCAAAGCCGCTGCTTCTTCTGTCTTGCGCCTGGAAAGACAATACACGATACCGTTGCATCCATGATGCTGCTCAATAAACCTCATCAGTTGCTGCTTCCAGTTAAGCTTGGCCTCTACGGTTAAACGTATGTTCGGGCGGTCAAACCCCATTACGATCTGTTTGGCCTGGCCCTGGAAAAGCCTACCCTTGATATCTTTCCGGGTTGCTTCATCGGCGGTGGCGGTCAAGGCCGCGATGGGAACCTCTGGAAAATATTCGCGAAGTCGGCACAAATCAGCATATTCAGGGCGAAACGCCGGCCCCCACTGTGATATGCAGTGCGCTTCATCAATTGCGAACAATCGAATCCGGAGTCTTGCAAGAGC
>JAPYNK010000147.1 GCA_028285825.1 Arenicellales bacterium
GACGGTTCGTCAACCAGCAACAGATCCGGATTCATCACCAAAGCCCTGGAAATCTCAAGCAGTCTTCGCTCTCCACCACTCAATACCCTGGCCTGATGCTTGCGCCTGGCTGCCAGTCGGGGATACTTGTCAAATACTTTTTCCGCAGCTTCCCGGGCCTGTGCGGGCTGGTCCTTGAGATACCCACCCATCCACAGGTTCTCCTCCACGGTCATTCCGGGGAAGATCGACTTGTCCTGCAGGATATAGGCAATGCCGGCCTGAGCCAGCTTCTGACTGGGAGTCATGGCCGTGACGTCCCTCCTGTCATCTCCAACCGCAATCTGCCCGGAGAATATTCTGGTGAAACCGAATATGGAATGAAGAATGGTCGATTTACCGGCACCATTCGGGCCGATCAGGCACAAGGACTGCTTACGACCCACACGCAAGCTGAAATTATGCAGGATCTGCATCTTGCCATAACCGGCATTCAGATTGTCAATGCTCACATAGGCATCGCCCTCACACAGTAGATCAAGATCGGAGAGACTGACCGATTCGGCCATCTCGGCCACTCTACGGGTAACCTCGTCAACCGAGATGACTGCATCAACACCGCCACTTCCGTATCCACGAACCGAATCGGAGGGTGATTCAGGAGTCTGGCTGTCTTGTCGGGAACTCATGGAAAATCCGGTCAATGTGCTCCGAGATAGGCATCAATCACACGCTGGTCATTCTGAATGTCTCCGGGTGTACCCTGTGCCAGTAATTCACCATGAGCCAGACAATAGATTTTCCGGGCCAGATTCATGATCACCCGCATGTTGTGCTCAATCACAAACAAGGTGATTCCAAACTCGCGGTTGGCCCGCAATAATCGGTCAACAAGGCCATTGATCAGGGTCGGGTTGATACCTGCAGTCGGCTCATCAAGCAGCAGTGTCTTGGGCTCGTTCATGAGCGCCATCGCAAATTCCAGAAGTTTCTGCTGCCCAAAAGAGAGCGAGCCTGCCATCAGGAAGCGTTTCTCGTAAAGCCCCACGAACTCAAGCAGTCGATCTGCATTTTCGAAATCAGTTGCGCTGTTGCGACTGAACGCCTCGAGAAACCTCATCTTGCGGTGCGGCAGCGAAATCAACATGTTTTCGACGCAATTCATGGCTTTGTAAATCCGCGTTTGCTGGAATGTTCGAATCAATCCCAATCGGGCAATGTCCTGAACCTGGATGCGTGAGATTTCCTTGTCTTCAAAGCGAATGGAACCGGAATCAATCGGGTGGTATCCAACAATGGAGTTAAACAATGTGGTTTTTCCGGATCCATTGGGTCCGATCAGGCCGGTGATGGTACCCTGCTCAACATCCAGGGATATATCCTTGTTGGCCACTACCCCGCCATAGGCCTTGGACACATCACGGATTTCGATAATCGAATTCATGTGCCAGCTTCCTGCATGGCATCCTCGGATTTTTTCTCAACCCTGATTCCAAACCACTCGGGCTTGACGCTCATCAACCATCCCATGATGCCGTCTCGAAAATACACCACGGTGATTACGATCAATGCCCCCAGGGCAACCCACTGCCATCCCAGCAAATAGTTCCAGGTCACTTCCTTGAACAAATGGAAGACAATCGCACCGATAACCGGCCCCCACAGTGTGCCCTTGCCACCCAAGAGCACACAAACCACCATGAAGATTCCGAGGTTGATTGTCTGGTAGGCCGTTTCCAATGGCTCGAAATGAATCAATTGAAATGCCGAAATTCCACCAACAACACCTATAAAAAACGCGGCGATTGACCATGTGGTCAGTTTATAGCGCAGGGTGTGGATGCCCATTGCCTCGGCTTTTTCCTCGTCATCCCTGATTGCATTGATCGCCGCTCCAAAACGAGTGGTATAGAGCCACCTCAGGAAGATGAACAAGAGCACACCGGTTGCGGCAAAAAGCGCATAGAAAAATATCTTGCCCTGCTCCAGATCATACGGGAAGACCGGTAATGAAATGCCCTGCCCACCACCAACCCAATCCCAATTGGATACCAATTCCCCTGCTGCGATGGCAACGCCCAGAGTTCCAATCGCAAAGTAGGGCCCCCTCAGACCAAAAGTCAGGTACCCGATGATCAATGCACAAGCCGAGCAAAACACTCCTGCACCGAGAATGCCGATCATGACGCCGGTAAAGTATTCGGCGTCACTGAACACGTAGACCTGATCACTAAAAGCATTGGTATAGGAACCCACATCATGAGTCAGGGCAATGCAGATTACCGCCGCGACATACATGCCGGTCCCGTAAAAGAAGATATTCCCAAGTGAGTTATACCCCATCTGTCCACCGGTCATGTCCCAGGTCAGGGCAACAATAATCATGAGCCAAAGGGTTGCCAGCTGGGTCTTGAAGTCCGGCATGATGAACGGCGCCAACAGTGTAAACAGCACTGCTACCGAATAGAGAACTAATTTTCCGCTCTTCATGACCAGACCTATTGCAGGCTCTTTCTGACCCGCCGCTGCTGGATCAGGCGGAAAATCAGTACGGCCAGTAACAACATTACGGCTATAGCCTGCTGGTAGCCAATTCCGAATATGTGCGATCCGTACTGTTCCAGGGCGCCAATACCCAGTCCGGCTGCAATTACTCCGGGCAGATTCCCCAGTCCGGCTGCAGTTACGATCACGAAGGCCCGAATGGAATGGGTGATGCCGTAAAACGGCTGAATCACCCAGACCATTACGACAATGGCACCCGCTGCCCCGCAGATTGCCGAATTCAGCGAGAAGGTAAAGGCATAGACTTTTTCTGTATCAATGCCCAGTACACGGGCTGCTCGGGCATCCTGCGCAGTGGCTCGAATGGCCTGCCCCATGCGGCTGGACTTCATGAAAATAATGACACATGCAGCCAGGGTTGCGGCCAGTAATACGCCAAGCAGCTTGGCGATCGGCACATCAATGAATCCATCAAAGAAATACAGGGTGTCATAATCGAGTTTTATGCTCTGGGTATCAGAACCAAACAGCAGATTCAGAATCTGGGCCATCATGATCGCGAGACCAAAGGTAGCCAGAAGCGATGTGAACAAGTCTTTCTCAACCACCCTGGATATGACTAGCTTGTAGGCAACCCAGCCGATCCCCCACATCACGACAAATGCAGCAGGCACGCCCAGCAAGGGGTGAACTCCATACTTGGCAAGCCACCATGAGACATAGCCGCCCGCAATCACAAAATCGCCTTGAGCGAGATTCTTTACATTCATCACACCCCAGACCAGTGCCAGGCCATAAGCAGCCAGGGCAAACAGGGCCCCGATCATTATCCCATCGATAACGATCTTCAGGTTGACGATCGGGTATTCGCCAAGCAGGGACAGATTAAACAGAACCTGGTCCATGGTCAGGAAAGAACTGTTTTCTCAAAACCAACAGGCCGGAGTGGTCAAATCCATTCCGGCCTGTCAATCATTCAGAAGTCTATCAGCCCCTGGGCCAGTTCAATTCATGCGAAGCAAATTCGGAAGGTGCAACCACATTGTACTTGCCGTCCTGAATCTGTCGGAGCACCATCGGCTTGGCAATGTTGTTTCCGGCATCGGAAAATCGGATTTGACCGTAAAAGGTTGACAGGTCAGTCTCGGCAATCGCGTCTCGCACCGCCTCCTTGTCCAGTGATCCAGCGCGTTCGAACGCATCCTTGAATACATAGACTGCTGCAGAAGCCTGAGCGGTCTGGTAAGGAACCGTCTTTTTGGCATACTCCGAATAGGCTGCCTTGAACTCCTGCTCATACTCGGCCGCCGTTCCAAAAATCGGATCACTGTAACTCAGGGTTTCCGCCCATTGGGTCGAGCACAGGATGTCATTCGCCGCCTCTCCGAAATTACCGACCACATCCGCTGCTTCGCAGTGGGTGATAGCAATCATCGGGGCCTTGATATTTTGCTCCTCAATCTGTCGGACTGCCGTGGCTGCTCCCTTGGAGTGCCCACTGACTACCAGCACGTCCGGTTTGACCAGTTTGACCTTGGTAAGAATTGCACTCATGTCAGACAAGTCACGCGGGAGTTTTTCGTCAACCACAACCTGCATGCCGTATTTCGCGGCATCCTCCAGAACCCCTGCCCGGATATCCAGTGAAAACGGATCGTTTTCGACCGCTATGGCAACCCGGACATCTGACGGGCTCTTGCCGGTCTCCTCGGCTTTTTCGGCAGCCAGGGTGATTGCCGAAGCGAGATACTGCTCCGAAGTTGAAAGCACGGCAAACAGGTAGCGATAGCCTTGCGTGAACAGGGAGCGCGAAGCGCCTTCTGCCTCAACCATCGGGATCTGGTATTTTTCCGTGACCGGGGCGATGGCCTTGGTCAGACCTGACGAATAGGGTCCAAGCATGTACTGAACGCCATCCTGATTGATCAGGCGCTCTGCGAGGGTAGCACCCCGATCGCCCTTGGACTCGTCATCGTAGTAGATAACGCGGAAGTTGTAGCACTTTTCGCCGATCTTTATACCGCCGTGCTCGGCAATTTTCCGGATCGCAAACTCATAGCCATTTTGAGCATGTACACCGTTGGTGGCATATTTTCCAGTCAGGGAGATGGCTGCCCCCAAAACGATTTCATCGCAATCCATGGCGAAACTGCCCTGACCAAACAGCAGGCAGATGCTGCCAAGCAAAAATCCCAGTAGACGACTCTTCTTCATTCGCTAATCCTCATTGTATGTTGGTGTTTGTTCATTCCAGTCCTGATGATGAAGACGGAAATCCCGGATTTGTATTTTGGATGATTATATCTATTTTTATTCTGGGTCAGATAGAAACGGATTAATTTTTTCTTTCGGTTCATGGCCTCGAATGCAGATAGGCTTGGCTTCAGTTGAGTTTTATCTTTCGCCCGACCCAGCCGGGAAGGGGCTCGACAATCGATGAACGAAGAAGCTCAACAATATCTTTGGGCATGGGGCTGACCCGACCCTCCCGTGTATCTAAGTGAAGGGTCATGAATTCTCCAGTTGCGCATTCCTCGTCATTGGCCAGCATGCGGTGGGCAAACCAGATCTTGCGGGGTTCTACGCCGAGGATCATGCTCTCAACATGCAGGGTTGCCGGAAATCGGACTTCCTTCAAGTATCGCAGGTGTGTCTCCACGGTATAAATCGCACGCCCTGTTTTCTCAAAATAGGGCACCCCGATACCGAAATGCTCCTGGAGAACCCAGGTGGCGTTACTGAATGGAACCAGATAATATGCTTCATTAAGATGTCCGTAAGCATCCAGCCACTCCTCCCTTACTGGCTCGTTGTGAAGATTCAATAGCGTCATGAAGTCAATCCTCCTGAACAAGAACACGTTTTCCTGTCCTGCGAAATCAGCGGTTATTGTATAAGCGCTGGTTCAGATTCAGGCACTGAATTTTTGACGCTTTGTTTGCCAGCCTCCGTTGCCTGTAGCAAATACCGGAAAATCATTCAAGAACGAAAACCGGCAGACCGAAAAAGCACAACTGGATGTTGTTTGGCAGGCAAGCAGGAAAGTCGGATCGTGCCAGATGTAATGCTGACGAATCGACTTGGTCTATATTGATCGAATTTGGCGCGACCGGCGAAATTGTGGCGAACCTTTCTCTGCATTTTCATGATAACCCATCAAGCGTTTTCGAATTTCCCGGGGCATGGGAGTACCATGAGGTGATGGATGCTGCTGTACATGTAATTCCATAAACTCACCGATACACACCTCTACTTGGCCTCTTTTCATAATCATGTAGAGGTGAAACCGCTTGTCATCGACCCCAAGTACATGAGTCAGGACCCGCAATTGATCACCCTGTTTCACTTCTTTCAGATAGAATTTATGGTCTTCCAAAACATAGATCGTGCACCCTGTCCGCTCTCGATAAGTTGTGTCAAGCCCTACTTCGTCTTGCAGGGCATCGACTGCAAGGCTAAAAACCAAAGCATAATTTGAGTCACGCATATGGCCGTTATAGTCTATCCACTCGGGTTTTACTGTGGTTGCAAATTCAAAGAACATCCGCTTGTCTTAACCCCAGATCACTACAAATTCGTTTCAACACGGACTAGAGACTGAGCCTATCCTGTGGACTCGACACGAGGGGCGCCTTCACCATAAGGCAGGTCGATATGTCCGTAACGACGCACCCTGATATTGCACTGTTCCGCATGACCCACAAAACCTTCCAATAGACAAAGCCGTGATCCATATTCACCTACCATTGTTGCTGCCTCATCCGTCATAATTCTCTGATAACTATGGGTCTTTATGTATTTGCCGACCCATAATCCACCTGTATACCGGCCTGCTTTCCTGGTTGGCAAAGTATGATTGGTGCCTATCACCTTATCGCCATTTGCCACATTTGTGCGTGGTCCAAGGAATAGTGCGCCATAGCTGTGCATATTCTCCAGAAACCACTCGTCACGATCTGTCATTACCTGAACATGTTCACTGGCGATTTCATTGGCAACTTCCAGCATTTCTTGATATGTATCGCAAACGATCACTTCACCGTAGCAATCCCAGCTTGCACGTGCCGTATCAGCTGTTGGCAGAATGGCAAGAATCCGTTCTATTTCCCCCAGAGTATCCCTGGCCAGTCGATGTGAGTTTGTCAGTAACACACATGGACTGTTATATCCATGCTCCGCCTGTCCGAGCAAATCTGTAGCACAAAGTTCAGCATCTGCACTGGTTTCATCTGCAATCACCATCGTTTCTGTCGGGCCAGCAAAGAGATCAATGCCAACTCGCCCATACAGCTGGCGCTTGGCTTCAGCCACGAAAGCATTACCCGGACCAACCAGCATATGCACGGGGTTGATCTTTTCTGTTCCAATCGCCATGGCACCAATCGCCTGAATCCCGCCCAATACATAGATTTCATGAGCACCGCCCATTTTGATGGCCGCAATCACAGCAGGATTTGGCTCTCCGTTAAATGGTGGAGTTGTAGCCACAATACGCGGTACTTGTGCAACCTTGGCAGTTGCTACCGACATATGGGCCGAAGCCACCATCGGAAACTTGCCACCCGGCACATAACAACCAACCGACTGGACCGGTATGTTTCGATGTCCCAAAATTACACCAGGTAGAGTTTCAATTTCGATATCAAGCATTGAATCACGCTGTGCCTGAGCAAATCTGACAACCTGATCATGCGCAAACTGAATATCCGCCATTTCACTGGCCGAAACACTGGATGTTATCGTCTCAATCTCGCTGTCAGTCAAGCGGAAGGAGGGAGGTGAGTAATTATCAAACTTCTTGCTTAAATCGCGAACCGCACGATCACCGGATTCTTCAATCTCTCCGAGGGCTTTCTCAACCACTGAACGGATCTTTGCATCATCCAGCACCCGTTCATCAGTGGGTTTACTTTTTTTGAGATAATTTATTCCCATGCTTTTCTCTCCTATTGTTTGTTGTCGCCTTTCAATGCTGTGTTGATCTCGAAAAAAGGCCAGCAACAAAGATGATTATGATGCCCTTAATGATCAACTGCGCCTGAACCGGCAAGCCCAGAATAATCACAATGTTGAAAATCAGGATGAGGATCAAGGCACCAGTAGCAGCACCCCATAAAGTACCCTTTCCTCCCGTTAACATGATTCCCCCCAAGACGCAGGCAACGACAGCATCGATCTCGTAGCTTCGTCCAACCCAATTATCAACCGTGCCAACAAACCCCACCAGGAAAAGTCCGGCTATGCCCGCCATGACGGAACAAATCACGTAGCAGGTGATGGTCACGCGATCAGCGTTAATGCCGACTAGATTAGCGGATTTCGGGTTGCCCCCGGTAATATAAATCTTGCGCCCGAAACTTGATTTGTGCAGCAGCCAACCCAGAATGCAGAAAAAAAAGAAAAATACCAGCATATTGACCGGGATTCCGGCTAGGCGTCCAGCACCAAGTACACGGAATCCTTCAGGCAAGGATCCCGACGGTGCACCCTGGGTGTAGTAGAAACGGATTCCCTGCAAGACAATCATCATCGCCAGTGTTGCAAGAAATGGCGAGACATTTCGTTTGGCAACCAACAATCCATTAATCAGCCCCACACCAGCAGAAGCGACAATGGTGACCAGAAAAATCACGGGGATCATCGCGTCAGAAGCTGCGTTAAAGGCCGTAGCCAGAACCGCGGCACTGGCCATCAATGAAGCCACTGACAGGTCAAGCCCTCGAACAAGGATAACGAATGCTTGACCGAGCACGACCAGCGCCAAAGGAGCAGCTTGCGTCAAAATATCCTGAACATTATTGATAGAGAGGAAAGAGGGTTGCAGGAGTATCGCAGTACCAACCAATATCACTAGCGACAACGGCACAATGAGCCCTCCTAGCTGTTTGAATATTTTCAGGTAACTTCGGATAGACTTAACGTCACTCACAGTTTTTCCCCTTTATCCACATAAACCGAGACCGCAATAATGATAATGACTCCCTGAATAACCCATTGAATAAATGTTGATATATTCATGTAATTCAACAGGTTGCCCAGTAACGAAATCAAAATGACGCCTAACAACACGCCCAAGACATTCCCTTTTCCCCCACCCAGAATCAGTCCGCCAAGAATCACCGGGGTAATGGAAGCCAGAGTAATTGGGTCACCTATACGCGGATCTCCAACTCCGGTTCGGCTCACAAAATAAACACCTGCAAGTGCCGCAAAAAAGCCACTCGCTGAATATGCCAGCAAAATGACCCGACTTGATTGGATGCCACTCAGGCGTGCTGCTTCGGGACTTTCGCCTACCGCATAAAATGCACGCCCAGCCTGAAAATAGCGCAAGAATAGCCATGTCAGGGCAAAACATGAAAGCATCACCAAACCGGAAATGGGCACATTCCAAATCCGGCCATAAGCAAATTCCTCAAACCAATAGGGCACGCCACCAGTTGGCTGCAGTGTATAGATAAGGACTGAGCCATTAAGTATTGAAGCTGTACCCAACGTTACGACCAACGGATGCACACCTGTCTTTATGGTTAGATATCCATTACAGAATCCGATCATGGCACCAAACAGTAGCGTGCCAAAAATCATGGGGATCATAAGTCCCGGATGCAGATCAACTACTGCCGCCATAAAAATGGTCGATGCAGTTACCACTGCTCCGATTGACAGATCAATGCCTCCTACAATAACCACCATGGCCTGCCCAATGCTGGCAAAACCCAGGCCGGAAGACTGTTCCAGCACATTCATGAAATTGCGCGTTGTACCGAAGCGGTCACTCAGAACAAAACCTGAAATGACCACAATAGACAAGAGTAATATCACGATGATCAAAGAAGGGTCCAGTTGAAAACGCCGGACCAAGTATCTTGATTTTGAATACGCCATTTGATCAATACTCTAGGCAACATCAAGTGCCATGCTTTCTCTTTCGGCGGTAGCGTATTTCATGATTACTTCTTCAATAATCTGGGAACCTTCTACTTCACCAGTAATAAATCCCTCTCGCATTACTAAAACGCGAGTGCAGAGTCCAACGATTTCTGGAAGTTCGGACGAGATCAGCAGGATGCCTAAACCATCGTTAGCCAGTTGTCGGATAATTTCGTAGATTTCGACTTTGGCACCGACATCAATACCTCGCGTTGGTTCATCAAGAATCAATACTCTTCGACATGCCCTCGTCCAACGCCCAAACAGTACTTTCTGTTGATTGCCTCCTGAAAGTTTACTGACACCACTTTCGGGGCCCGGTACTGCAATTCGAAAGCGATCAATCTCATCTTTGGCAACCTGAATTTCATGTGCTCGATCAAGACCTGTAGCCGTCGTGAACTCTGGCAAGGCGGGAGCCGAGATATTCGCTGATGTATCAAGCAGCAGCATCAGGCCCTCTCCCTTGCGGTCTTCAGTCAAAAACCCAAGTCCACGATTAATCGACTCACGTGGTGAGGGGTTGTTAAAGCCTTCGGAACCTAAAGTTACAGTGCCCGACGATCTTGGTATTGAGCCGAACAAGGCATGTGCGACTTCAGAGCGCCCAGCCCCTACTAATCCGGCAATCCCCAGGATTTCACCGGCATGCAGATCGAATGAGACATCCTTAACCTTAGGCGGGGCACATAAATTGCGGACAGTTAAGACAGGAGCAGCCTCCAGGGAAGGTACTCGTTTTGACGGAAATATATCCTTCAGCTCGCGCCCAACCATCATCCCAACCAATTGATCACGATCCAGCTCTTCAATGTTCCGGGTGCCAATAAGTTGACCGTCTTTAAGTACAGTCACCCTATCGGCAATCGAAAATATCTCCTCCAGCCTATGCGAAATATAAATGATGCATACCCCCTCATCTCGCAACAGCTTGATTCGCTCGAACAGAAGCTCTGCCTCACGGCCTGAAATCATTGCGGTTGGCTCATCAAGCACCAGCAATTTTGTCTCCCCGACGAGTGCCTTGGCAATTTCTACCATCTGCTGGTCTGCAACACTGAGACTTTTCACCAGTGCTTGTACGTCTATATGATGGCCTAATCGATGAAGTATCTCATCAGCCCCTTCATACATGGTCTTGTAGTCAATAGTTCCAAAACGAGTAAGTGGAGCCTCCCCAATGAATATATTTTCAGCCACCGATAATTCGTGAAACAGTACCAAATCCTGGTAAATAATGTGTATGCCCGCATCCTTGGCTTCCTTTGGAGAACCCCACTTGTGTTTCTTCCCATCGAAATAGATGGTGCCCTCATCAGGAATATATGCACCTGAGATAGTCTTGATCAGCGTCGACTTGCCCGCTCCATTCTCGCCAAGCAATGCGTGAACTTCACCAGCTACAGCTTCAAAACCGACTTTATCCAGTGATTTGACACCGGGGAAAATCTTGCTGACACCATCAAGCCTGATCATTGTGTACCCATTTATTTCAAAGGCCGACAACAAAGAACCAACTCACATGGATCCGGTCTCGTTACTGGATTCTTTTGCCTACTCTTTACCTCCGTACCACTTTGAAACGCGCAAACAATTCAATGGTTCAGAGTCGTCTACGCAGTTCATGAAACGGATCCAAAAGTGGTTGGAAAGGCAAAAAAGAGCATAAGCTGCGGAGGCGGTACTCCACAGTTTATGCCCAAAACACCAACAAAAGAAAGGTGCCCGCTATTGCTGTCACACTTCAACTAGTTCGGCAGTTCAACGGAGAAGCTGCTTGGATCATAGCTCGGAATTCCGCTACCCATGATTAATTCACCCGGTCGGTCCATCGCCACATATTCGGGCAATAAAACATCTGCAGATATTGAACGCGTTTCGTGCCCAGGGGAAATAACCACCTGAAAATTCACATCCAGCCGTTGCGGTACAGGAGTACCTTCCAGAACGTCCACTGAAAGGTGCACGGCAGCAGCGCCAATCGAAGGGGTATAGTCAATTCCGGCGAATGGAAATCCGTTTTCATGAGCAAGTTGATACATGCCATTCAAGTCTCCTCCAGTATGGGGAGGGATGTCAGCACCCGTAACCCCTGCCCCGATAAATGCTTCAACAGAACCTGAGCCCTGAAGTCCAGAATCTGCCCAGACCCCATCAATATTGTCGGCACCTTCCCTTTGAATAATTGCCGCCATGATTTGCCGACCATTCGCGGGACTCCACCCAGTATATTGGGTGTCAACAATCTCAATTCCGGGAAACTGCGCAAACACTTCCTTGGCAGCCTGTAATCGCATCTCAGCAGGACTGGCACCCGCAAGACCCGGCAGCAAGACAATGCGACCCTTGCCATTAAGTGTTTCAGCCATCCAGGTAGCACTCATTCTGGCCAACGCAGTATCGGATGCCGTAACAAAACTGACAAAACTGCTGTCACTTTCTACGCGACGAGCCACGGTAACTACCGGTACACCACGGCGCATTGTGCGGCCCAGGATAGGATCAAGTGCATCAGCGGTAGCTGGATTGACTAGCAGCAAGTCAATTCCCTGCTCCAGTAAATCCTGGATATCAGAAATTTGTTTGGTCGGATCACCGTTCGCATCGGTAACAATGAACCGGCCTATTTTATCCAGATTCTCCGATACCCCGTATTCAACAGAGTGATAGAACGTACCCAGCCAGCCATCGCCCTGAGAAGCGTTTGAAAAACCAATTGTGAATGGACCATCACCAGCATAGCTGGAGGTGTCGATGACTTCATTGAAATTCGGGTTCCAGAGGAAAGTTCGTGGAAGTCCATCATAGCCATCAGCCATGGCCATTACCGGAGTGCCCCCAATGACTGCTGCAAGCAGCAAAGTTCTGAATATTTGTTTGATCATCATAAATTCTCCTATTTGTCTTTGGTTTGAAAAAATCTTGTTTTGTGTTTCGTTGTTCAGCCAACAGCACCCTCAGCATTGACGAGAACGACACTTGACGTGTCGCGACCTTGATGTTGTTCGGCTTCAAATCCAGCGGCATAATCATCGAGTACTGCCTGAGGTGCGGTTGGAACTGGAGGAAAATCCCACCATCCCACAACATTCGCTGCAGCGATATTGACATCCCTCGTGATCGGAACTTCCACGAGTGCCGGCCCACCACTAGCCAATGCCGCCTTGATGGATGCGCCGATTTCATCAACGCTCTGAACCTGAGTTGCGAAATCCAGGCCGAAAGATTTTGCCAATGCCGGAAACTGCACTGAATAGGGCTGATTAGCGCCTCCCGGCAAAGAGAACTCTGACATGATGTTTCGTCCCATGAGTGCGTCCTGCCCATCTCGAATGGAGATGTAGCCTGCGTTATTCAGTATTAAGAATACGACTGCAATGTCATAAGCAACGCAGGTAGCAAGCTCCTGCACGCACATCATGAAATCTCCATCCCCAATAATGCACACCACTGGAGATTCAGGTTTTGCGAGCTTGGCTGCAATAGCGGCAGGTAGGGCAAAACCCATGGGCGAATAACTGCCTGGGGTAATATGAGTACGAGGCTCGTAAACCGGAAAATCCTGCTTGGTAGAGCTCTGAGGATGACCCGATCCCACGGTCACGATTCCGTTACGGGGCAATACCTTGCGTAATTCCCGAAGCGTGGTCAACATCGTGGTTGGAATCTTGCGATGCGAGCGTCGCGGCTCCATGAGTTGATTCCATTGATCCCAGAGCTTAACCAAACGGTCATGTTGGAGTACACGTCGCTGATAGGACTTTTGTGCCTGGTCGTCTGAAATTCCAGCGTCAAGATCTTCCAATGCAAGAGCGATATCGGCAACAATACCTACTTCCACTGGGTAATTCTTGCCAATCTCGCGTGGGTCAATATCCACTTGAATCAACTTGCTTTCCGGTATCGAGAAACTTACTCCTTTCCGCCAGGATGAAGATGACCAGTCGGTGAATTTGCAACCCAGAGACATCACTACATCAGCCTCTATAGCCATGGTATTGCCAGTCAAACTACCCGGCCAGCCAACGGTTCCAGCATTCATTGGATGATCTTCAGGCAAACAGCCCTTGCCATTCCAGGTAAATACGACTGGAATGCCCAGTCGTTCAACCACCCGCCTTAGTTGAGTGCTGGCATTTGAGGTAATCGCTCCACCTCCGACAACAATACAGGCACGCTCGGCCTCCAATAGAAGTGGGATGGCTTGCTCAATTGCCAAGCTATCCGCCCGCTGGAGGCCAGTTGGTATACGCTTGGACAATTCCTGATACTTGATGTCCGTCTCGGCCGATTGAACATCAAGGGGAATGTTGACATGCACGGGTCCAGGACGACCGGTCATCATCGAATTGAAAGCACGATGCAAAATAAACGGTGCGCTATCTGCGGTTATCATGTCAAAATTGCGCTTGGTGACATGCTCCGTGACTTTGGTGAAGTCTGGGGTATTTTCACGATCAAGCTCCTGCATTACGCCATGACCCCGCATATGCGTTGAAGACGCTCCCGTGATCAACAACAGGGATGTTGAATCGCAGTAGGCATTGGCCAATGCCATAATCGTGTTCGCTGCACCCGGACCAATGGAGGTACAACTTGCAAGTGGATGACCGGTTACCCGAAAATGTGCATCTGCAATATGAACAGCCGCTTGTTCATGCATTACCTGAACGACCGGAATATCCGAACCCGGATCGTTAAATGCATCAATCAGGTTCCAATTACCGTGTCCCGGGATTCCCGTGACATAGGGAACGCCATATGCTTTGAGGGCACGTCCGATAAGGTGGCCGACAGTTTTCATGTTCAATTGCCTCCAGAAATAAGCAATGATTAAGGAATTCTCATGTTCACTTCACATTGAGTTTCAGTTACTCGGCTTTTTCACCTTCTGAAACAAGTCCTGTTGTCGAGCGCGCTACCAAACTGGTAGGGAAGATGTAGTTCTTTGGCTGGCCAATGGAACCCTTTCTGATGGCTTCGGAAATAAGTTTTGCCGCCATACTGCCGATTTCTGCGATTGGTTGACGGATTGTTGTCAAGGAAATCATCTCCCAACTTGCCATGGGAATGTCGTCAACACCAATTACCGAAATGTCCTGAGGAACACGTAATCCCATTTTTTGGATTGCTTCCAGAGCACCCACTGCAATAACATCATTGGCACAGAACATGGCGGTTGGGGGGGAAGACAGCCGCAACAGTTGCATGCATGCTGAATATCCGCCTTCGTGAGTAAACTCAGTGTGGAAAAGCAAGCGTTCATCCAATTCAATGCCGCAATCACGCAAAACGGACTTTGCGCCCTTGAGTCGCCCCATCGTGGTTGAAGTAGTCTCTGGACCCATCAAAAACCCGATCTGCCGATGCCCTAGAGAAATTAGATGACGGAGTGCCTCAACGCCTGCCATGAAATTGTCGCTCTCAGTGACCGGGACGTTGTGCCTCATATTTGATCTGATCGCGAGTACCGTTGGCTTTTTTCTGTCTTTCAGAAATTCCACCATGGGCGAACCAATTGTTGCTGTAGTCACAACCACACCATCCAATGTGTCAATCAGATGTCGTAATTTTCGACTTGCCCTATCGCGAGTTACCTCATCAATAATAAGCACCATGTCAAACCCCAGGTCATCGAGCTCATCGTGTAGCCGATCAACCAAGTAGGGATAAAAGGAATTATGCAAAGCCGCTACAACAACTCCAACAATGCCTCTACGGTCAAGCGAAGCCGTTTGGCTTAACCGAATCTTTCGGCTGGGACTTTGGTATCCAAGCCTGTCTGCAGCATCCATAATCTTATTGCGCGTTGACTCAGCAAGCTGACCACTTCCCGCAAGTGCTCTTGAAGCCGTAGATGCGGAAACTCCTGCGGCATCTGCGATATTTCGCAATGTAATTCGTTCTGACAATCCTGCTAATCCTCACTAAGTGATACGCTGAATCGGGAATTCAGGCAGCAATCAATTTTGACTTTCTGCATATTTTCGGAAATATTACCACAAATTTTATTTATTTTGCGCAATTTTTCTGAAATATATTTACGCTTGCCCGATTCTGCGGAGGTTTATTTGACTGTAAAATATTTAATATATTGATTATGTTATTTTTTTATTAATGATTTCTCTATGGATATCATAAATTCATGCTGGTTGACATGAATCTGAGTATTGGAAAGAGACAGTTTTCGGTACAAAAGAGTTCGAAAACCATGCGCGAGACAGTGATTTATACAGAAAGAGGGTAGGCCTTGCTTAACTGAATGGTCAACAGCATGGGCTTTTGAACCCGTTAGGTCACCTGCCCATTTCCGGTGGCGAGCTTCATAAATGCAGTATTTTCCGAAATTTCCCCAATCAAACTCAGGCTCTGGATGTCCGAGATATTGCTATCCAGCTATTTGGGCTGCCGGTTTCCGCGTCCGCTCTCACCGGGAAACACGACAGACAAAACCAGAAAATATTCCTGAATTTTTTCTATTTCAGGAAAAATATTCTATTTTTTCTCCAATAACTTTCATTTTTATCTAAATTCAAGCCCATGTTATGAAATTTTTCTCAAAAATAGAACTGCTGAAGACATAGTAGTTGGCCGGTATGCCAATCATGTTATAGTAATAATCAAGTTCGCATGCAATTGATAAAAGAGACACAAAATGGTGCAAATGGCTGAACTTGATTGGATGACCTACCAGTCAAGAGTCAATACAAAAGGCTGTTTGATATTTCTGCCTGTCGGGGCCCTGGAGCAACACGGCCCCCACATGTCCATGAATCCGGATGTCCTGATTCCGCAGGCAATTGCTGATGCAGTGACTGACCGTCTCGATAATGCAATGGTTGCACCACCCATTGCCTACGGCTACAAATCACAGCAGCAATCTGGCGGCGGCAACCATATGCCGGGAACAACCAGCCTGGACGGGCACACCCTCAGTTGCACCATTCGCGACATTATCAGGGAACTGGTGCGCCACGGTGTTCGCCGAATCGTACTGATGAATGGTCACTACGAGAACTCCATGTTTATAGTTGAGGGAGTAGACCTCGCGATTCGCGATTCGCATCACAACGGCGTGGAAGACCTGAATATCATGATCCTGTCCTATTGGGATTTTGTCGGCGATGACACGATCAAGCGTTTGTACCCTGAAGGATTTACCGGATGGGACCTGGAACACGGGGGTGTAATGGAGACTTCCTTGATGATGCACCTTTACCCTGACTTGGTAGATATCAGCAAAATCATTGACCATGAGCCAGCAGAGTTTCCTCCCTACGACATGTTTCCAGTCGACCCTTCCCTGACACCGGCATCCGGTACACTCTCATCGGCTAAGAATGCCACTCCCGAAAAAGGAGAAATCCTCATGAAGGTTTGTGTTACTGGAATAACCGATGCAGTGCGAAAGAAATTCTCATCAATTCCCATCATCTCCGATCCAGCACGATAAACTTCAACGATTTAACCGAGAGGTCAATATTATGAAAAACAAGTCAACTATGTCTCAACTGTCGCGCAGACAGTTCATCAAACGATCAGGTGGGCTGGCAACAGCCATGGCATTTCCCGCCATCATGACATCACGCAAGGCACTTGCCGAACCAACGGAAATCAACATGCTCGCATGGTACGGACACGGTGAACCGGACGTTGTATCGGAATTCGAATCCATGAACAATGTCAAATTCAATCCGAAGTATTACGCTGGAGGAGACAACATGCTGGGGCTTATTGCACAATCGCCACCCGGCACTTATGATCTCATTCTGTCAGATGCGGAGTTTGTCCAGCAACTCAATCAGGCCGGATATATTGAAGAATTGAATGCTGACGACTATCCGATTGACGACTTCATTTACGAGGATTTCAAGCAGTTCCCCGGTCACTGGCGGGATGGAAAAATGTATTCGGTCATGGTGCGCTTCGGACACCTTGGCGTTTCCTACAACAGAAATGCAGTCAGCGATCAAGACGCCATGAGCTACAAGTGCTTCTGGAATGAGGATATTGCCGGCAAAGTCGGACATTTTGACTGGCATTTGCCATCTCTCGGCATGATCAGCATCTTGAATGGCAACGTACCGAAACCGTTCGATATCAACAGCAGCGCATGGAGCGGGGTACAGGAGACCACAATGTCCCTTCGCCCTCAAATCGGTGGCTTTTTCGACTATGGAGGCACATTCAATTCCCTGAAAAACGGTGAAATGTCGGCCATTTGCGGAATCGGCGACTGGATTACCGGTGTCCTTGAAAGAGACGGCGCTCCGGTCACATCCGTGGTTCCAGAAGAAGGCGGCATACAATGGACCGAATCCTACTGCATTGGCAAAGGTTCCGCGAAAGCCGAATTGGTTAATAAGTTCATCCAGTACATGCTGTCACCAGCCGGACAGGTTCGATCGGCGGAAATGGCTGCCTACCCGGCATTTTGCGTGACCAATGCAGGACAGGCTGAACTGCGGAAAGTAAACATGAAGGAGGCCGAACGAACCGGACAGATTGTCGGTGCGCCCAATAATCCGTTGACATTGATTTCTGAAGGGCATATCCACTACCGTGAAGTACCGATCCAGCAAAGTCTTGAAGACTGGAATGATTTCTGGTCGGAATACAAGAACGCCTAAGTCCGGTCATTCCTGTACCCCAATGATGATTCATTCCCTGAATGCAGTGGCGGGCCGGAGTTCGGCCTGCCACTTCATGCATTCCTCGTTTTCCTACATGTAGCCAGGTCAACCCTCCCAGTATTCCGGAATGAAGCCAGCCCTGCCACGTCTTGATGCGTATGCCCTGACTTGGCGCTTGCCGGTAATTGTCTGGCAAGTTCTGTTCTTCGTGGCGCCTCTGGCCTTCATGATTGCGATGTCGTTTTTTCTCGTGAAAAACTATCGCATGATTGAAGCCTTTGAACTTGCAAACTGGGCCAAGATGTTTTCTAAGGGCTACTTCTGGGACAGCTACTGGCTAACCCTTGGACTAGCCTCCCTGTCAACCATATGTACGACGGTGCTGGCATTTCCTGCTGCTTTTGCATTATCGTTCAAAGTCTCCGAAAGCACTCGACGGTGGGCAATATTCTTTCTCATCATTCCCTTCTTTACCAGTTATCTGGTGCGCATCTTTTCCTGGTACGTACTGCTGGCTGAAGCGGGCATAATCAACAAGATCATCGGCTTTCTGGGATTTGGTCCATATACCATGCTGAACACCATGCTTGGCACCATGGTCGGTTACCTTGCCCTGACACTACCTCTGGTGATTATTCTGCAAACGCTGTCCATGTCCAGCATTGACCGAAACCTCATCGAAGCCTCCCATAATCTCGGAGCGGGCCGGTTTCGCACCATTTATGAAGTTATCATACCTTCCGCCAAAGTCGGTCTGGTTGTCGGTGCCTTGTTCTGCTTCATTCTGAGTTTTGGCGATTTCGTCAGCCCATACTACCTCGGCGGATCGAAACCCCCCACGCTCACGATTCTCATCACGGACACTACCAAGTCCGGACAGCAGTGGCCACGTGCTGCAGTGGTCGCAGTAACAATGATGATCACTCTCATGTTCATCGCTTTCAGCACCATCAGGTTTGCATACAAAAATCGATCACAATGACTACTGACAAGACAATAACCTGGTTCCTTCGTAGCTATGTGGTCCTGATTTTTCTTTTTGTATTCGCGCCGATTTTGACAAGCATCGTATTCTCCTTCAATTCAGACCGATTCCCATCGCTGCCGCTCGGCGAATTTACCTGGAATTGGTATCAACTGGCTTATCAGGATCCCGATGTCTGGGAGGCCATACGCAATAGTCTTGTGGTTTCATCAACCGCCGCAACACTGGCAACATTCATCGGTTTCTGTACTGCGTATACCGATTTTCGGTACCAGTTTCGCTTCAAGAACGCGTATTTGGCACTGGCCTTGTTGCCACCGACCATCCCACTCATCATTCTGGCATTGGCGATGCTTGCATGGTTTTCAAGGATTGGCGTATCCGGCCGTCTCTGGTCAATCATTATTGCACACACCGTTTTATGCGCTCCGTTTGCAATGGCAGTAATCCGGCTCCGCCTACAGCAGATGGACAAGGATCTTGAAGCCGCCGGATGGAATCTTGGCGCTGACGAATGGAGAGCCATGCGGTACATCGTTATTCCCTACACGCTGCCGGCGATAATCTCTGCACTGTGTCTGACCATGGCCGTATCGTTTGATGAATTCATGATCGCCTGGTTTGTCTCTGGACTTAACAAGACCATCCCCGTGTTTATTCTGGAGATCCTGCAAGGAAATGTTGATCCAAGGATCTATGCGCTTGGGTCGTTTGTTTTCATTGTCTCGGCAACG
>JAPYNK010000148.1 GCA_028285825.1 Arenicellales bacterium
AATCTCGATACCGAGGGTTGCCGCCTCTTCATTCATGGCTTTCTGTACAACTTCCATGATCAATGCCCGATCACCCGAAATGACTTCCGAAACGGTGCGTTTGCCAAATTCCTGGCGCAGAGAGTCATTGACCCGTTGGTCAAGCCGTGAACGGGCATTCGATTTGAGTCCGCGAAGTCTCGTGTAGTAAAGGTAGACATCCCGAATTTTCCATTTCACGAATGAATCCACCGAAAGGTTTTTCTTCTCGACCGTCAGATAGCGTTGCGGGTCGGCATCGAGTGTTTGCACCCGTGCATCAAAAAACCGTACATTGTTGATGAACGGAACCTTCCAGTGCAGGCCGGGCTCGATGTCAGAGCGAACAATTTCACCGAACTTGAATACGATTGCCTTTTCGCGCTCATCCACATAATAAGCCGAAGCAATGACCAGAGCTCCAACGATCGCAATCAGAACCAGAGATAAAGTAGATTTTGCAGTCATGACAATTACCTCGAAGTCCGCGTGGTAGTTCGAAGTCCGCTCGGCTGCGTATCGCCAACAACTGGACTACTTGTTCGGTTGGATTGCGGATCATTCAAGCCGTCCGCCGAACTGCTGCGCTGAGAGCGCAGCAGCTGCTCAAGCGGCAAATACATCACGGAATTCCCACCTTCAGGCTGATCGATAAGCAATTTGCTGGTATTGCTGAATACCTGTTGCATGGACTCGATATACAGTCGCTCTCGAGTAACCTCTGGTGCCTTCCAGTACTCATTCAGTACTTTGCTGAATCGCGCAGTTTCACCTTCGGCCCTGGCAATTACCGCCGCCCTGTAGGCCTCGGCTTCCTCAATGATTCTGGCTGCAAATCCACGCGCTTTCGGAATGATGTCATTCGCATAGGCTTCAGCAAGGTTCTTGAATCTTTCCTCGTCCTCACGGGCACGAACTACATCCGCAAACGCATCCTGAACCTGTTCGGGAGGCTGCGCATCCTGCATTTCAACGGTAACAATATTGATGCCGGTTGCATAACGATCAAGAATTTCCTGCACTAGCGACTTTGTCTCAGAAGCCAGTTGAGCCCGGCCTTCAGTAATGGCAAAGTCCATGGTGGAACGTCCGACAATCTCCCGGATTGCACTCTCGGCGGCCTGGCGAACCACCCCATCCGCCAGGTTTTCCTGATTGTATTCACTTACATTGAAAAGAAGGTTGGTTGGATCCTTGACGTCGTACTGAACCGCCAGCTGGATATGTATGATGTTCTCATCCTCGGTCAGCATCAGGGCTTCCTTGGGCACATCCTGCTTGCCTCGACCTGCGTCCCGATATCCGACTTGGACCGTGTTCTCCTTCTGGGTGTTGATGATCTCAACTATTTCAATCGGGGATGGTATATGCCAGTGCAGTCCGGCACCATTGGTTTCGGAGAATTTTCCGAACCGGAGTTCTATGGCCTGTTCACCCTGGTCAACCGTGTAGAAGCCAGTAAATATCCAGAAGCCCAGACCAACGACCAGTATCGCCAGAATCGGGTATTTTCCCAATCCGCCACCCTGACGTCTTCCACCATCGTCATCACCGCGACCCCCGCCGGAATCACCGCCACCACTTCTGCGGCCCTTGAAACCCTTAAATCGCGACCAAATCTGCTGAGCAATTTCATCCAGTTCAGGCGGACCCTGCTGGGACCGTCGACTTCGCTTGCCCCAATTCTGGTTCTGTTGTCCCCATGGGTCCTTGTCTTTTCCGTTAGAACCCGACTGATTCCAAGGCATTGATTGTTTCCTTCTCGAAGTTAAAAATTGTTTGAATTCTGATTATAGCCATGCTCGCGATGGAATACCTGAAATACCTTGTCAGCATTCACAAGTGATCAGAGGCTGTAGTACATATCGAACTCGACCGGATGTGTTGCCATCCTGAGTCGGGTGACATCATTCATCAGGAGTTCGATGTAACCATCAATCATGTCGTTGTTGAAGACGTCTCCGGCCAGCAGAAAGTCCCGGTCTGCATCCAGCGCTTCAAGGGCAATATCCAGGCCGTGGGCAACAGTTGGAATATTGGTTTCTTCTTCAGGCGGAAGATCGTATAGATCCTTGTCGGAAGGACTGCCCGGATCAATCTTGTTCTGGATCCCGTCAAGCCCTGCCATCAACATGGCCGCAAACGCCAGATACGGGTTGGCGGTCGAATCGGGGAAACGAATCTCGATTCGTCTTGCTTTGGGATTCGCCACATAGGGAATTCGACATGATGCGGAACGGTTTTTTGACGAATAAGCCAGTAGTACCGGTGCTTCGAAGCCGGGAACCAGTCGCTTGTAGCTGTTGGTGCTTGCATTGGCAAAGGCATTGATCGCCCGAGCATGCCTGAAGATGCCGCCGATGTAGTAGAGCGCTTCATCGCTCAGGCCACCGTAACCGTCTCCCGCGAAAATGTTCGTATCCCCGTTAAAGATGGACTGATGCACATGCATTCCCGAACCGTTGTCTCCAACCAGGGGTTTCGGCATGAAGGTGGCGGTCATGTCAAACATGTGCGCAACGTTCAGCACCACATACTTGTAAATCTGCACCTCATCGGCCTTTTTCACCATGGTGTTGAATTTGGCACCAATTTCGCACTGTCCCGCCGTTCCCACTTCATGGTGATGCACTTCGGTAGCGAGACCCATGTCGTTCATAATGGCGCACATTGTGCTGCGCATGTCAGACAGACTGTCAACCGGAGGAACCGGGAAGTACCCGCCCTTGACTCTTGGACGATGGGCCAGATTCATTCCGCCCAGTTTGCTTGAACTGCTCCAATCCCCTTCTTCTGAGTCAATCGCGTAGAACGAAGATTCCATGCTGTTGCCCCAGCGCACCGAGTCGAACACGAAAAACTCGTTCTCGGGACCGAAATACGCTGTGTCGCCGATTCCCGTGGAGGCCAGATATGC
>JAPYNK010000149.1 GCA_028285825.1 Arenicellales bacterium
ACCACCATCGCAATAACCAGCAGTATGCCAACAATAGTCATGCCTATGGCAATCACCATGGCGAGCACCATGATCAGCAGCAGGCGGGTTCTTTCCACCGGCACCCCCTCTACAGACGCCAGGTCCTGATTGACGGTTATCGACAACAGATTGCGCCATTGCCATTTGACCAGAATGCTGCCGACTGCTGCAACGGTATAGATCATCACCAGTTCGAATGCATCAATGGCCAGAATATCGCCAAACAGAAATGAGATAAGGTCAACGCGTATATGTTCCATGAATGCCAGGGCTACGAGACCGAGTGCCAGGGAAAAGTGGGATATTGATGCGAGCAGGGCATCCGCTGAAACCGTTCCATCCTGTTCGAGTCTAGTCAGGATATAGGCGAAGATGAGACAAATCGCGAGCACTGTGATCATTGGCTCAATTGCCAGCAGGAGACCCAGCGCAATCCCGAGCAAGATCGCATGGGCAATGGATTCGCCCAGATAAGCCATGCGCCGCCATACGACAAAGCAGCCAACCGGTCCGGCTGCAATTGCAAACCCGAGTCCGCCGATAATTGCACGCAGAAAAAAATCCTCCACTATGAGGCCCTGCCAGAGGTTTCTGACTCTGGGCGGTAGGTAGAGTGATCATGGTCGTGACTGTGCGAGTAGATTGCAAGAGTATCGGACAAGTCCTGACCAAACACCGAGATAAATCCCGGATCTGTAATCACGGTTTGTGGATGGCCAGTGCAACAGACATGGTGATTTAAACACACCACAATATTGGTGGCGGCCATGACCATATACAGGTCATGCGAGACCAGCAGTATTCCGCAGCCATATCGATCGCGAATATTTCCGATCAGGCTGTAAAGCTCGCTTTGGCTGGCAGCATCAACGCCTGCCATGGGCTCGTCAAGTACAAGCAGGTCCGGTTCGCGGAGCAGTGCCCGAGCCAGCATGACCCGATGCAGTTCGCCTCCCGAAATTCCGGTTACAGGGTGGTCAAGTATATCTCCAGCCCCGACCTCTTCCAGCAATTGCCGGATTCGTTCGAGTGATGCCGATCCCCCCAAAGCCAGAAAATGCCGGACCGTTAGCGGGAGTATGGGATCACGATGGACATGCTGTGGCGAGTAGCCAACCCGTAAGCCGGTGCGCTGGTAAACCTTGCCCTGACTGGGATCGATCAATTTTAACAGAACTCGAATGAGAGTCGATTTGCCGGCGCCATTGGTACCGATCAGGGTGACAATCTCTCCACGATGAACCGCGATGTCAACTGAATCGAGAATCAGATGATCTTTGATCCGATAGCTCACAGACTTGGCTTCAACCAATAGTTCGCGTTGACTTACGCCGCTCGAAGGCGGCGCTTTGGCATTATTCGTGATTGTCATGGTCGATTCACTGGCTCACCTGAGCATGATGGTCGTCTTTCGATGAGCGGTTGCAGGCCTGACAAAAGGATTTGGTGATTGAATATTTTGGTATTCCGGTGCCAGCTTGCTCAGTTGAGCTTTCAGTGCCATTTCCTTTATTATACTTGACAAACCAAAATGATTCATGAACAATACGAGTATAGATGAAAACGGTTCCACAATGTCTGTACTTAATGCCAAGCATATGCAGGATGAGGAAGCAGCCTTTTCCTATCTGGAAGACATAATCTGGCCCTCGGGGCCAATTTGTCCAAATTGTGGCGTCACGGATAATGCTTATGCCTTGCAGGGTGTTCGTACAAAGCCTTCCGGGAAATATCCTGAAGGCAAAGTGCGTCATGGTCTCAAGAAGTGCAAGGATTGCGGCAAGCAATTTACTGTTCGTATTGGCACGATGTTCGAATCAAGTCATATTGAACTTCATTTGTGGTTGCGAGCGATTCATCTGGTGTGTAGCAGCAACAAGAAAATCAGTGCCAGCCAGCTTCACCGAAAACTGGGCATCACCGTTAAATCTGCCTGGCTTCTGGGTCGCCGGATTCGCAAAGCAATGCAGTGATTCTGCTGCTTGACAATAATCAACATTATTTGAATTACTTGAATATGAACTATTTCAAAAAATCCATTCTCTCCTTGTTTCTGGTGTTCCCTCTGGTCAATGCGTCGTGGGCCGATGAGTCCTCAAACATTGTTGTGAGTATCAAACCCATTCATTCTCTGGTTGCCGGAGTTATGGGTGAGACAGGAACACCGGAATTGCTGCTGGAGAGCAATGCGTCCCCCCACACCTATCAAATGCGGCCTTCTCAGGCGAAATCACTGCAGGAACATGGCTCCGAACAGCACGATGACCATGACCAAGAACATGGGCATGGCTCCGATGATCACGATGACCATGAACATGCCGTGAAAGAACATGACCATGATGAGGACAAGCATCACGACGACCACGACGACCATGGAGACGGTGGACATGAGGGGCACGACCACCATGACCACGGGGAATTCGATGTACACATCTGGCTTGATCCCGGCAATGCCCGTCGAATTGTTCAGATTGTCGCTGATGAGCTCACCACCCTGAATCCCGATCATGCCGATATGTACCGCAACAATGCCAGAGAGACAATTCAGCGAATCAATGAAACTGAAGCATCAATCCAGGCCCAGCTCTCTTCGGTAAGGAAAAGTCGATTTATCGTGTTTCATGACGCCTACCGATATTTTGAAGAGGCATTTGGGCTTGAAGCATTCGGTTCATTTACCGTTGAGCCGACTCGCCTTCCCAGTGCCAGACGATTGTCGGAACTCAGGAAAGCCATAACTGAACATGATGTGGTATGCGTATTCTCTGAACCACAATTCAAGCCGGACCTTGTCGAAACCGTGGTTCAACAGACTGAGGCGAGAACAGGCGTTCTGGATCCGCTTGGTGCAGGCCTGGATCAGGGGTCGGATGCCTGGTTCATGATTATGCAGAGACTGGCTGACTCATTGAGAGGGTGTCTCGGCTCTGAATAATGGCAGACGGGTCTCTTGAGTCCAGCCTGCTGGAGGCCTTTCAATTGACGTGATTTTCCTAATGCCATTCAAGAGGAAATTTCGGGATCTGGCAAACTCTTCTGTATGGGCCAATTCCGGTTTTGCCGGGCACTGGTCTGAAAATCGTATTGCC
>JAPYNK010000015.1 GCA_028285825.1 Arenicellales bacterium
TCTATCGCTTTATGGGCGATGCCGCAGCCTACAGTTATATTGCCATGCAAGAGGCCATTAACCAGTCCGGGCTAGAGGAAGAGCAGGTTAGCAATGAATGTACCGGATTATTATTGGGCACGGGTGGCGCATCACCGGAAAACATCGTCAAGAGTGCCGATCTCCTGAGAGAGAGGGGAGTCAAGAGGGTCGGGCCCTACATGGTGACCAAGACCATGTCCAGCACAATTCCAGCATGCGTGGGCACGGCTTTCAGGATCAAGGGCATTTCGTATTCGATCAGCTCGGCTTGTTCGACCAGCGCACATTGCATCGGTCACGGCGCAGAATTGATTCAGATGGGTAAACAGGATGTGGTCTTTGCTGGTGGCGGCGAAGAGTTGCACTGGTCTCTATCGGTGCTGTTCGATGCCATGGGAGCACTGTCTTCTTCATACAATGATACGCCAGAACGAGCTTCGAGGCCCTATGACCGGGATCGGGATGGGTTCGTGATTTCAGGCGGAGCCGGAGTGGTGGTACTGGAGGAGCTTGAGTATGCCCGACGTCGTGGTGCCAGGATTCTTGCAGAGCTGGTCGGTTATGGGGCTACTTCGGATGGATATGACATGGTTCAGCCTTCCGGGGAGGGAGCTGTGCGATGCATGAAGCAGGCCGTTTCCGGCATTGAAGAGCCAATTCAGTATATCAATGCTCATGGTACCAGCACACCAGCGGGAGACATGCGGGAACTTGAGGCGGTTAGAGAAGTGTTTGCGGAAGACTGTCCTCCAATCAGTGCAACAAAATCTCTGAGTGGTCATGCTTTGGGGGCAGCGGGTGTCAACGAATCCATTTACACCATGTTGATGATGGAGTCTGATTTTATTTGCGGCTCGGCAAATATCGAAAACATCGATGAAGCGGCACGGGATTTTCCGATAGTGACTTCAAGAACGGATCATCCCGGTCTCGATCTTGCGATGAGCAACAGTTTCGGTTTTGGCGGGACCAACTGTTCTCTGGTATTCCGCAAGTGGCGGGAGGGTTAAGCTGAAATTCCGAGCATTGCTTGATCTTCTGACGCGTTTATGCAGAATTACTGTATCGATGCCGGATTAACTCAACCTGGAGTGAGTCGACTGCGAACGGCAATTTCATGAGCTCCTGCAAGTCAGTCCTCCCTGGATTCGGAAAACAGCCCCATTCATGCATGTGAAACGCAGTCAGGATTCTGACTCTGCTATTCTGTCGCTGGTTGCATGATATTGCAGTTAGGCCGAGTTAAGCCAGATTGGCATAAAACCATTCATCGGTACGCTCTTGCACCAGTGGCGATGCGACAAGGTCTATTCGTCCAGCCAGACAAACTCCGGATACTCGGATGCTCCCAGATTTCCCAGCGGATTGCTGGGCAAACCGTGAACGCTATCGCGTTGGGCATCAAGAATATTCAGATGCATTGGAATGATCATGCCGCTTTCATTGTGAACCAGCGTCTGCATTTCACAGTACATTGCATGACGCTTGTCCGGATCCAGTTCTGACAATGACAGTTTCAGAAGTTCACCCATCCTTGGATTGTCCCAGTAGCTGTCATTCCACGGGGCACCGGGAGCCAGAGCCTGCGATAGCATCGCGTTGGCAGTCGGGCGCATACTCCAGCTGGTAACGTTCATCGGTTCCACTCGCCATATGGAGCTCCAATAGCCGTCATTTGGAACTCTTTTGATGTTCAGGTCAAAACCGATTTTTGCAAGATTCACTTGCATAAGCAGGCAGACTTCCTCAATGCCGGCACCGACCGGGGCAACATGCAGGGTGGCCGAATCAATGCCTGACTTGTCCAGGTGGAACTTGGCCTTGTCGGGATCAAATTCCCGAATAGGCAGTTCATGGCAGTGATCTGCTCCATAGGCAGAACTGATCGGATGATCATTGCCAACCGAGCCGTGCCCCTTGAGGATGCGTTTTATAATTCGTTCACGATCCTGGATGTACTGCATAGCCTTGACAAAATCATCGTTGCTTCCGGGATCGGTGTTCTTCAATGCACAGATGCCGTTCCAGGCACCGGTCGGAATGGATATGATTGATACGTTGGGAGCATCTTCGACCTGTGCAATGGACTTCGGTTCAATTTCAGCGGCAAGGTGGATGTCGCCGCTGACCACTGCATTGACACGGACCAGCGGATCCGTGATTGCGAAAATCTCTATTGCCTCCAGATGTGCCGGGGTACGCCAGTAGTTTTCGTTTCGGGTGCTCAAGGACCGAATGCCGGGACTGAAGTCCTGCAACACAAATGGCCCGGTACCGATTCCGTCACCGGCACTGCCATTTTTGATGATTTTCAGCGCATAAAGTCCGCCCAGCAGAATAGGCAGGTCGGCATTGGGAGTGTTGAGTTCAGCCTTGACTTCATGTGGCCCGACTTTCTTCCATTCGTTGATGAATGAAAGCGTATCCTTGATTGCCGAAGTCGAGTTGTCTTCAATGTGTCTATTCATGCTCCACACGACATCATCAGCACTGAGTGGTGTGCCATCATGGAAACGGACGTCCCTGCGTATTTGAAAAGTCCATTCCCTGGCATCGGCACTGGCCCACCAGGATTCGGCCAGTTCGGGTTGTGGAGCCAGATTTTCATCAAGCTGGCAGAGCGCATTGTAATGTGCCCGGCCTCTTGAATAGTCGATCTGGGAAGTGAACAGATTAGGGTCCAGAGTATCGGCCGGACCATGAACGGCGACTGCCG
>JAPYNK010000150.1 GCA_028285825.1 Arenicellales bacterium
TGCTGTTGATGCAGGGCAGTCACAGGAGGAGTGGAAAGTTAGAAGGGCATGGGATTTGATTAATCCGGACAACCTGTCCAGGCTGGGTTTCCGGGGGCGCCTGAAACTGGTTCTGGACAAGAATGGAGAGGAGTATGGGGAGGTTGTCAAATGGTATATGCTCCGCAACCAGATTGCCCATGGCCAGATTTCTTCCGAAGGCATCGATGTTCCCAAAATCATCAGAGACTTTAATCGCATACGGAAATTGCTGGAATAGCGATGAACGGGACAATTGTCGCACCTCATACCGAAACCAGCGGCGTATTCGACACTGACGCCTTCGTTATAGCATTAGACACCATCAGGAATAATCGACACAACAGTCTTCTGAAATCTTGCAGGATGGCAGTATCTTGTTTTCCATCTATCCCTGTTCCAACATAACGGCAATGAGCAAATCACAAGAATGGCATTCGGGTTCGGGGGCGTATCAATTCCCGTTTCTCAGGTCAGTACTCCCGGTTTTTCATGTCCGACTTGGACAGCGAATCCCGGATTATTGATTCTGCTGAATCAGGGTTAACTCACCCTCTTTCAGTACAAGCTCAAGCTGGCCCAGAAAGCTCATTCCAAGCAGCACCTTGTCACCCTGCATGTGTGGGTTGATGTTGGCCCTGACATTCGGAACCGATATGTTGCCAAGTCGGACAGTCCCAAGCCTGGTTTCATAGACCCGAATCACCCCGTTTGCAGTTTCAGCCAGAATCGGCACACCCAGTTCCAGCGACAGGTTCTCAGCCAGAGTCCACGGAACAACGACCGATGTTGCTCCCGTATCCACAATGTAGTCGACGGCATGATCGTTGATGCGGCCCGAGGCAACAAAATGCCCAAGACGGTTTTTCTTGAGTGCGACCCTGCTTTCGGAAAAGCTCTGCGACGTTTCAGGCCGACGGTTCGGATTGACTTGCCTTTCCAGTGCATCACCGAAAATAACCACCATCAGACCCATGAGGATAATCCAGAACAGAATGATCATTCCGGTTCCGTATTTGCGGGTTTGCCGGTATCGTCCGTAAGCTGAGCCGTGGCCTCGTTGCCGCCTGTCCAAATCGCTCATGAATAAGGCCCTCGATAATTCATGGCGATAAGAGGCGAGTCATTTTTGACCAGCCTGAGAGCATGTCCTGCACAATGCGGTGAGCCGAAAGCTCAAACGATTTCCAGTCCGAATTGGCGGGCAACATCTGTCATGCCCTCCCAGACAAACAGCGCAAATCCCCGAGGCAAGAATAAATCATAGTGCCCATCGACACGCCACAAGGTCACACCGACATGATGAATGGCCGATGACGCTACCGAGCCCTGGGGAAACGATTTCTCACGCAAATCAAGGGGCAGGAACCGATTCAGAAATTCGCTCGCTTGCGGGCCTCTGATTCGAATCCGGGTTCTCGAGTGGGAAAGATCAAGAGTGGTCCCGTTCTCTGGCGCAATCTCGGGAACAGGAACCCCTGTCAACCACCATTTCATCGGTTCGACACGAAGCAATGCCCCCTTTTCACCAATGACAGCCTGCCCTGGACCGGGAACCGATGACGCCTTGACTTGTTTGGCAATTTGCTTTCCGACTAGATCCATGGTGTCCGCCCATCCAGCAACCTGACAAAGAATAAGCCCTTCAATATCCTCAAGAATGACGCCAGCACTTCCATCAGCACTGATCTCGCCGGACTTTCCGGGCAGACAATGGTCGCTCAAGGCCGAAATTCGATGTATTCCCGATTCAGACATGCATGCGTTCTCCCTTCGGATCGTACATGTGCGGGGATACAATCTCGACTTCAACGTCGTCTTTTCGAATGGGATCGGCCACAATCGCTGTTTTATCCTTCCATGCTTCATGCCCTCCGGCAATGAAGCCTAGCCCGATCCAGTAGCCGAGTGCGGGTGAGTGGGTGACCGCCGTGACCCAGCCTTCCCCCATTCCCGAGGCTTGATCAATCTTGCACAAGATCGCCCCTGCATTGAAAGTCTTACTGCGATCCCTGGGTTTGATGCCCACTAATCTGGGTCGATCTTCACGCATCAATTCAGACCGGCTTTTGAGCGTACTGCCAATAAAGGACTTGTTTGGAGAGGCCATTTTACCGAGACCCGCGTCCTCAATCGTGACCCGACCATCAAGCTCTGCACCGGTGACATGACCTTTTTCGATGCGAAGTGCTCCCAGTGCCTCCAGACCGTACAGACACCCCCCGGCAACCTTGGCCTTGCTCCATAACAGGTTCATCATGGAAACTGCGTAGTCTGAAGGAACATAAACCTCATACGCCAACTCACCGGAAAAACTGATTCGGGCAATCCGGCAGGGCATGTTTCCCTTCATTCCTGTTTCAACCACCCCCATGAAAGGCAGATTTTCATGACTGAGAGTATCCGGGTTATCGACTGAGGCCATAAGCACTTCTCTGGATTTGGGGCCGGCTACCGCACATCCAGCCCACTGCTCCGAGACACTGGTAACATGCACTTTGAGATTCTGCCAGCGGGTTTGAAGCAACTCCTCGAGCCAGGTCATGACTTTTGCAGCATGCGCAGTTGTCGTGGTCATGAAGTATTCGGTTTCCGAAAATCGCCAGGTCGTGCCATCATCCATGACAATACCATCATCCCGCAACATGATTCCATATCTGGCCTTGCCAATTGGCAGCCTGGCAAATGGATTGGTATAAACCCGATTCAGAAACTCGGTAGCATCAGGTCCCTGTATGGCAATTTTTCCCAGCGATGTCACATCGCATAGCCCAACCGCTTTCCGGACCGTAGCGGCTTCCCGGACATAGGCCTGTTCGATTCCTTCCCCCTCCTGTGCAAAATACCAGGGACGGTGCCATAGGCCCGCCATGGTCATGGTCGCACCATGTTCCAG
>JAPYNK010000151.1 GCA_028285825.1 Arenicellales bacterium
ATATCAATCGATGTAGCCCCGGGTGCGGGAATATCCGGGATTCTAATCCCGGCCAAATTTTCCGATGCCCCGGCCGGGCAGGCTATTGAACCTTTTTTGCCGGAAATGCCAGACCAGTCCACCTGCGCCATTGCCGGCGGTGCCACCAGTGCGGCGGCCAGGATTGCTATTAATTTAAGAGGGGGGGGGGTGAATGTCTGTAGAAGTTTCATTGTTCTCTCCGGAGATGGAAAATATCCAGTAGCATTATACCGGTTTCGGTCTCCAGGGGAAGGGAGATTTGCAAAGGTAACCCCTGCCGGACTCCGTTCCGACAAGACCTGCATGTCCCTTTTGGATAATCACGACATTTCATGCCAATACCTTATGGCAACAATTCGGGTTTTCTAGCAGACACCATATATTGCAGAGATGCGGTGAAATCAACGAATTGCTAAAGGAGTGAAACATCATCCGTTTTAACCCAGAGATTTCCATTGTGGCCATTGCCCTTATTCAAGGTCACCTTGAAAATATGGTTTGACATTGCGAATTTCCCCAAAAATGCATGAGCCTGAGGTTTCAGAGTTTATTGTCGTATGCAGAATGTGTATAATTATGATTTTTATACACACAAAATAATTTAAGGTTAGGTCGATGAGAACAAATATTGAGATAGACAATAAGCTTATGAATGATGCGCTAAGACTCACCGGCTTGAAAACAAAAAAAGAAACCGTGGAACTTGGTCTCAGGACTTTGATCAGATTAAAACATCAAGAACGCATAAAGCTGTATCGCTCACGCCTTGAATGGGTCGGAAACCTTGATGAAATGAGATCATCAGAATGATTCTGGTCGACTCCAGCGTCTGGATAGACTATTTCACAGGCATATCGAACGCTCAAACAAATACTCTCGACCATATTCTGGGGGTGCAATCAGTTGCTGCCGGGGATTTGATTCTGACCGAAGTTCTGCAAGGCTTCAAATATGACAAAGACTATGAATCAGCAAAAATGCTTTTTGAAAATGTCACAATCTTTGAAATGCTAAACAGGGAATTGGCAATAGAGAGCGCTGAAAATTACAGGTCATTGCGCAGAAGAGGCATCACTGTTCGCAAAACTGCTGATGTGATTATTGCCACATTCTGCATTAATCAAAGAATTCCGCTTCTTTTTTCTGACAGGGACTTCAACCCGTTTGTTGAGCATCTTGGATTGAATGGAATCTGATAAGGCTGTGCCGGCCGGCCGGATGAGGTGTTCCTTCATGAAAGCCGATTTCTGTTCCTAATAAAAAACTGCGGAAGACGGGATAAATAGACCGCTGCCCCGGACAGTGAAATAGTCCAGATATGGAAATGCAATCATGCGGAAAAGTGCGGGAGTTGAATGTTCAGGATGCGGGCCCGTTGTTGTTTTCCACATTGTTTCGGGAAAAAACATGGGATTTTCCCCACCTTAATCCGGAATTTTCGTCCCAGCGGGTTTAAAATGATCCGGGAAATGGATTCCGAAATAATGCGAAAAATGATACCGGTGACTTGAAATACGACTGATCTAGGGGCTACACATAATTAGCGCCTGCCAGAATAGTGTGGTCAGGGCATGCTTGTTCAATATGAACAGACAGGTACAAGGTCAATCATTCTCAACGTCGGCACTGGAAATTTTTCAAACTGAGCGACGACCCTTATTGCGTCCGAGCGCCCTCAACCTTCTCGCCTCAGTTGGAGCGATCTGAAGCGGTCTGTAAATCTCAACCCTATCCTGGTCAGACACTCGATATTCAAATACCTGTTTTCGACCATGTACGCCAACTTCGAAGTTCCAGGTGGCGAGCTCGGGATATTCAGCCAGAATTCCGGATCGCTTAATCGTCTGGGAAATCGTTGTTCCGGAAGGACAGTCAAGTGAGACAACAGCCTGTTTTTCAGGCAGTGCATAAACGACTTCAATCCGGATTGTTTCACTTGCCTTTGCCATACATTTCATCCGCTCTTTTGCAGAAGGATTTGACCATTGACTCACAAATTCCCAAAAACAGCGGACTGATGAGTTTTCCAACGAAACCTCCGGCAACCTCAAAATCGAGGTTCAGTGATACTTCACAGGAATGTTCATCGATCACCGTAAATCGCCACTCGCCGGATAGTTTCCGAAATGGACCGTCAACCAGTTCCATCGAAATCAGATTGTATTTTGTCAGGGTATTGCGGGTCGTAAAGGACTTGTGAAGCCCCTTGAATGCAATGGATACAAATGCAGTAACGGTTGAGTCGGTCCGCTCAATCTCACCCGACCCTCCACACCATGGCAGAAAATCCTGATAATGGTCCACATCATCGACCAGTTCAAACATGGCTTTTTGGGAGTATGGTACGATTTTGGATTGATTTATTTTGTGCATTGGATCACTGGATCCCTGAATGGAACACTGTCTGAAAACAATGCCAATCGTTTTTCAGAAAATCTCGTCAAATAATCAATAAGTTCGCAAACTGATAGAATAGAAATAATGTAAACCATTGCCATGCAATCCGCAATACTCTGTATGATTCGCCACTCATCGGAAACAGGTGCCTGGCAACTGCAAAAGACCAAAAAATCCGAGACTGTATTGTGTAGCCCGACCCAGCCATGAACAACAAAAAGAATGCCGATGCCAGTTTGATCACAGTCAACAGAAAGGCACGATTCAACTATGCGATAGAGGAAGAGTTTGAAGCAGGTATTGCTCTTCAAGGCTGGGAGGTCAAAAGCCTCCGTGCTAACCGCGCTCAATTGTCAGAAAGCTATGTGACCATCTTCAAGGGGGAGGTATTACTGGTTGGCGCGCACATCTCTCCCATGACATCGGCAAGCACGCATATCGACCCCAACCCAACCCGACCTCGAAAATTATTGCTGCACGCAAAGGAGATAGGCAAGTTGATTGGATTGACGGAACGAGCAGGCTATACGATCGTACCGCTCAAACTATACTGGGTTCGGGGTCGGGCGAAACTGAGAATCGCACTTGCCAAGGGCAAAAAGCAACATGACAAGCGTCAAACCATCAAGCAAAGGGAATGGGACCGGCAAAAGCGCAGAATATTGAAAAATTCCTAATTTCCTGCATTTCGGGTTCCTGACTATGTTGAATTTTTATTTCAAAAACGCACATGAATTGGTATATAATCTTCAGGTGAATTTTGGGGGTGATTGGCTTCGACGCTGATTGCGAAACTCCGGGAGCATGCCGAGGTGTAGAGTTCCTCGTAAATCCGTCTACACAACAATAGTTGCCAACGACGACAACTACGCACTAGCCGCTTAAACCGACTAGTCCTTTCGCCGGTCTTGCCTGTAGGGTCGGATTTGAAGGGTCAAACCATGCAGGATCGCTCGCCGGTTGTGCTTGTTAGCCGGCTGCTAAAGGCAAGCAGGCTCGCCTTGTCATTTGGGCTGTCCGACGACTGGATGCAAGGTTAAATTAACGTTCGGACTAAGCATGTAGCCGCCTGTAGCGTAGAATTTGCGGACGCGGGTTCGATCCCCGCCACCTCCACCACTATATATCTCAATCACCTGATGCTTCCCACATAATCATGAGGTTATAGTTGGAATTATTGCTTGGGGGATGAGGTTAATCTGGCGACTACCGTTTTCCGTTCTGGTTGTACCTCGATGTCGTCCCGGAACTGTACTCCTTCGATAACCCGGACGGGCTTCCGGTATCCGCGCAGTCTTCGCCATTGGGTTTCGGCACATGATCAGTATCGTAGATCTATAAGGTATAAAACTTTGTGTGCCATGTACTGTGTTTGAGTGACTTTTGCCGCAAACAAATAATCCCTGGAATTTCTGTATGAATGTGAGATTTAAGAATCCACCCATTAATGAGGTAGTTATCGGCGTCTATTTCGATCCCAAGATAGTCGCATTTCGGAGTGAACATGTTGGCATATTATGGTCCAAGCTTAGAGAGGAATTTCCAACTGTTGAGCAGCGGCCTCCACTCAACAGCCCAATTCGAGGAAATGAAACGCTACTCGAATTGATGCCTATGCCTCGGTACTGGTTTGTGTCTGAAGATCAAGTAACATTGATTCAAATTCAGCAAGATGCCTTTTTTCTCAATTGGAGACGAAAAGACTCTGAATATCCTCATTTCGAGGAAAACCTGAAGCCAAGTTTTGACAAATACTACGGAATTTTTAAGTCATTCCTGAAAAATGATCTCGGGGTAGAGAACCTCCGAATCGGTCATTGCGAACTCACCTACATCGATCTAATCGAACCCCCGGAATACTGGAAAGGACCGCTAGATACACCAAATGTTATTCCATCATTTTCAATTCCAGATTGCGCTTCTGCACAAGATGCCGTTCCAGATTTCAATTGTGCTTATAGCTATCATGTAAATCCAAATTTACAATTGTATGTAGCTATTCGCTCTGCTACGCCAGTTGAGCAACCTGATTCTCGGTTAATGCATCTTGAGTTCAAAAGTCTCGGTAAACCGCCTGGCAATACAAAATCGGATACGGATGCATGGTATGATCGTGCTCATGAGGTCATTGTCCAACAATTTTTGAGTATGACCAACGAGCGAATTCAGAACAAGTTCTGGATACGTCAAGATATTGAATGATCATATGTTCGATCTTAGCAACAGTTCCTCGGAATTAGACGAATCGTCGCTCTTGCTAGTCGATGGGCAAGAAACGGCTTCGGATACAAAATTCTCTGCACAAATGCCAAGCATGGACCAGGGGCGTGTGAGTACATTACGCAATGCGGAGACAGTCGCGCCTTCCTTTATCAAGGACATCATACCTCCTCCGGATGATTACTCCAGTGCCGCTTTTGATCGAAAGGGCTTGGTGAGAACAAAATATCAGGCGTACTTGGCGAGAATTTGTGATCTTCGTTATATGGCGATGGGTGATGGTTATTCATTGAACCTCTTTTCCGAGGTTGATTTTCTGGAGTTTGTTAAATCGCAACCTCGATTGATCAAAGGTAATCTGGTCTTGATGGATAACGGAAACCTCCGAGCTATCTGGAAAGACGGCCAAGGAACTCATCTCGGCATGCAGTTCTTAGGCAAGGGGATGGTACAGTACGTTATTTTCAAGCAACGCGATCCGGCACAGCTGATTTCAAGAGTTGCCGGACGTGATACTTTCGAGGGAGTAAGGAGACAGATTGAATCATTCGAGTTGTATCACTTATTATATCAATGAAAGGGGACGATCTACCCGAGAATGACAATATTGTCCGCTACGTCAAGCCCAGCATGATTCAGGAAGATGGAACTGCGGATGGTTCCGATTTTCGCTTGCGCCCCGGTAGGCTGGATGAACATGGATTATCGGTAAATTGGCTGGAGGTTTTTGGATCCAAGAAGCACTATCAGTTGAACGAGGTGCGCCGTTTATGTAGTCAGCGCCTTTCGCTTAAGGCAACTGGCAAGTTTGCTGAAATGAATGTTGGCGCGATCATAAGCAAAGTATCGGAAGAGTTGAATACAATACGCATTGTCCATGATCCACTCGATGCAAAACAGGACTTTGAAGCTGATTCATCACATTCCCAAATATCCAATCTTCCGCCAGGGGAGTCTGAACAGGCGATTCTGGTGGGAGATTTGATTGTTGAGTGCGTTGTTGACTTGCATCCCGCAATCAATAACGACGCTTAGCAATCTTTGAGAAGTATGGTGTTGTACAATGAATCTTGCTGGAAATAGACTTGCCATTAGTGCTGACAGCCATTTTCTAACAACACTTTGAAAATACTTCGCTCACAAAGTTCGAACAACAATAAGGACAACGCGGGAAAGTGACGTAATGCCCGTTCGATATGAGACCGACAGCTTCGGACAGTGCTGACTGAATGAGTGCTGACGGTAACTGGAAAAACCCCTGGACAACCAATGTTCGTTGCGAATACAAGTGAGCAAGCACAAAACAACTTAATAGCCGCAACCGCCGCTATCTTTTAGGAACTTATAAAGAATAATTGACAACTGTTTCCGGTCTGGCCAGCTAGAGTCGATTCTGTCCATGAATTTGCAGGGGCCAGCAGTAGGAATCTCTTCTCCGGGTCAAATCGTCTGAACAACCACTCGGGCATCGCAAACAGTCTCATGGATAATGCCAGACAAGGCGTGAAGTGAGCCTGCGAATTGTCTGCCAACCATTGATTATAGGCCCCCCGAAAGATCGTGACACACTGTATAGATCAGTTGACCTAAACGCTCGTTTATTCAGCTGAAGTCGCTTCACCTTGAAACTCGCGAACTGCAGTTTATTGAACATGCATGGCCGATCACACGACCACCAAGGTTGTCCAATTAGCGCGACTGACAGTTTATAGACGCTACCACCAGATGCTGAGGGCACCCGAAAATTCTTGAAAGCGGAGGAATTGACCGATCACCTGATTGTGTTGCCGGTTAATCTTTTTGAAGTTCTACGGATTCTGCATGCTTGCAGAGAATCGGCTACTGTCCCTTATCTCGCAAATCAGGTCAACAGTATGCTGTCTCTCCTCGCAAGGGCCTGGCTGCCGGATTATTCTTGCCAAGGTAATGCCTCATCCCTACGCGCTGGCATGGAATTCAACGTTGTTGCAATGCGGTGTCACGCTTTTCGCTGTCAACCCTTACCCGGCGTGCTTGCATAAGATCATAACTTGCCTGCATCCGCATCCAGTGCCCGGCAGTACCCCAGCCAATATCCTCTAGAGCCAAGGCCATATTCGCCGATACCCCCGCTTTGCCATTCAACAGACGCGAAAATGTTCCCCGTTCACATCCAAGCCTCATTGCCGTCTCCGTTACGGCTCCAGCCTGTATCCTCCATGCTCTCTCGAAGGAGTTCGCCCAGATGTGTGTGTGGGGGGGGGGTCCTTCATTAACCCAACCCTATCGCTCGTAATATTTTGCATGGCCATTAACATTTGGGAATCATATACATTGGTTGACACAGGCCAATCCTCTCCACAATAGGGTTCGATATGGACAGTCAGCCCCGTATCGTCCCCACCTTCCGTGTCCTTCGCGCTGATTGGGGCTTTTTGGCGACACGATTTCATCTTTGTCAACCAATGTATATAATTCCCAAAAGGAAACATCCCCAAAAGGCCCTCTCCCAGAAACGACCTGCCAAAAGGAAACTGGTACTACACAGGCGAGAATAATCAAATAACCGTATGAAGGTTATAATTCGACACCCACTGGAGCGGAGGCAGAGGCAACCGGATTCCTCCTCAAAACCTCCAGAATAAGACTCGAGTCGACTGCCTGTATTATCTTTGGAAACCTGATGTCTTGAAGCCCGAAATCAAGTCAAGGTTCGAATGCAGACTTGTTGCATACCCCGGTAAATGATTTTTCAGTCCGGAAGTCGGTGACATGCGTTGCCATTGGCATTACTTTAAGCCTGCCCGCTAATCTCGAAATCAAGCTGGTTTTCCTTCAGCTTGACGATGACCTTGCCACCCTTCCTGGCCAGCTTCCCGAACAGCAGTTGATCGACAATGGCTTCCTTGATTTCTTTCTGAATCAGCCTCGCCATCGGTCTTGCACCCATGGTCTTGTCATAGCCCTTCTCAGCCAGCCAGCGAATCGCATCATCCTCGACCACCAGGCTGATGTTTCGGTCCTCAAGCTGATGCTCCAGCTCCATCAGGAATTTCTTGACCACATGGATGATCGTTTTCTCATCCAGTCCGTTGAAGTGAATCGTCTTGTCCAGACGATTCCGGAACTCGGGGCTGAAGAGCTTCTTGATCGCACCCAGATCATCCTTGGCATTATCCTGCTCAATAAACCCCATTGACTCACGTGCGGATTCCTCTGCACCGACATTGGTGGTCATCACCAGAATCACATTGCGAAAATCTGCCTTACGGCCATTATTGTCAGTCAGGCTTCCATAGTCCATAACTTGCAGCAGAATATTGAATACGTCAGGGTGTGCCTTCTCAATTTCATCCAGAAGCACGACCGCGTGCCGATGCTTGTTGATCGCATCGGTCATCAAGCCACCCTGGTCAAATCCGACATATCCCGGGGGGGCACCAATCAACCGGGACACCGTGTGCCGCTCCATGTATTCAGACATGTCAAAGCGGATGAATTCGATTCCAAGGACATTTGCCAATTGCTTGGTCACCTCGGTTTTTCCGACCCCTGTCGGCCCCGTGAACAAGAATGAGGCAATTGGCCGATCTGCATTCCCCATACCCGCTCTCGACATCTTGATGGCCGATGAAAGAGCAGAAATAGCTTCATCCTGCCCAAAGACCACGAGCTTGAGATTGCGCTCAAGACGCTTCAGGGATTTCAAGTCGGATGTCGAGACATGCTTGGGAGGAATTCGCGCAATACTGGATATCATCGATTCTATGTCCCTAACCCCAATTGTTCTTTTTCTTGTCGAAGGCGCAAGCAGCCGGGTTTTGGCTCCAGCTTCGTCAATGACATCAATCGCGGTATCGGGCAAATGCCGATCCGTCAGATACCGAGCCGACAGACTCACGGCTGCACGCAATGCCTCATGCGAATACTTCACGTTGTGGTGACCCTCAAAACGGGTCTTAAGGCCCCGCAGTATCTCGACGGCCTCATCTTGCGAAGGCTCGGCAATGTCAATCTTCTGAAATCGCCTCGACAAGGCACGGTCCTTTTCAAAAACCCCTCGATACTCCTTGTACGTGGTAGATCCGATGCATTTCAGGTCACCGGATGCCAGCATTGGCTTTAGCAGGTTTGATGCATCCAGGGTTCCACCAGATACTGCACCGGCACCAATGATGGTATGAATCTCGTCAATGAACAGTATGGAATCCGAATTATTGCCCATCTCCGTCAGAACCCCTTTCAAGCGCTCCTCAAAATCCCCGCGATATTTTGTGCCCGCCAGTAGGGCGCCCATGTCCAGGGAATAAATCGTAGACCTGGAAAGCACATCCGGCACATCGCCATTCACGATATTGTGCGCCAGTCCTTCAGCAATTGCCGTCTTGCCGACTCCTGCTTCACCCACGTAAAGCGGGTTGTTTTTTCTCCTGCGGCACAATATCTGAATGGTGCGTTCAACTTCCTGCTGTCGACCAATCAGCGGGTCAATACGCCCCTGATTCGCCCGCTCATTGAGGTTTATCGCATAAAGCTCAAGCGGGCTCGTATTCGGACTCGATTCCTGTCCATCCGCTTCGCCATTATCAGTCTGGGGAGGCAGCAACTGCTCGGCACCGGGATTTTTTGAAATCCGGTGGGAAATGAAATTGACCACGTCAAACCGACTGATATCCTGCTGGCTCAGAAAGTAAACGGCAAAGGACTCTTTCTCGCCAAATATCGATACCAGCACATTATTGCCTCGGACTTCCTTGTTTCCTGAATTCTGAACATGAATGATCGCTCTTTGCAGAACTCTCTGAAAGCCCATGCCCAACTGGGGATTCGCATCGGTATCCTCAATGTTTGCGGGCACTTCCGTTCGCATGAAATGCATCAGGTTTTCCTTGAGCTTTGCAATATTACAGCCACAGGCAACCAGCGTGCTTCTCGTTTCCTTGTCATCCAGCAACGCATACAGGAGATGCTCGACAGTCACCACATCATGGCGCTCCTTGCGGGCAACAGAAACCGCCCTGGTGAGGGTCGCCTCTAGCTGTTCTGAAAGCATCCGCCTACTCCCTCTCCATGGTGCATTTCAAGGGATGGTTTTCGCGCTGGGCCAGCCGCATGATCAAGTTCACCTTGGTTTCGGCGATCTCCCGGGGATACACTCCGCACAACCCAATGCCCTTGGTATGAACCTCAAGCATGATTTTCTCTGCCAGAGACTGATTCATCCCGAATATGTGCATAAGCACCTCAACCACAAACTCCATGGGCGTGTAGTCATCATTCAACAGCAGAACCTTGTACATTGGCGGTCGTTTGGGCTTGGCCCTGGACTTCTCGACCACCAGACCCGTTCCCGGCCTATGCTGGCCAGACTTTTGGCCGCTACCTGCAAACCATTCTGGAGAACGAACAAGATCAGAACCGGACATCGCGAATATCGTTAAATGAGCGCTGCCGCCAAAATTCAAGAAATTCAAGATGAATGCCTAAAACGATCCACCACCACATCCGCCACAGGCGCCGCTTCCGCCAACAGACTGAAACACATTGTTGAATACGAACGTGGCATTGATGCCATCATTAACATAATCCACCTCGGCACCGCCCAGAAAACTCAGGGCAACAGGGTCGACAACCAGCTTGAAGCCATCTTCCCCATGCATGATGCTGTCGCGTTTCTCAGGCTTTTCGGCAAAGGTCATCCCATAGTTCATGCCCGAACAGCCACCGCCGGTCACATAGATTCGAACCGCTTCTGCTTCGCCTTTGGCATCCTGAATCAGGCCCGCAATCTTCTCTTTGGCAGATTGGGTAACCTGCAAATCTCCATCATGAATTGATCGATCAAACTCACTCATTACATCACCTCAAATTATACCGATTAACGACAAATCAATATCGATTGGAATGTACAATAGCATCGAAATATCGAACCGATAACGTTAATACACGGTCAACAGAATATAATGTCATTTTAGCGATTCACAACCAAAATGTGAATCCTGAAAAATCGACAAGTGCGAACCCGCAGATCAAATTCATTCGGAGTGTAGACATGCCGCGAAAAGTCCAATGCGTATTTCTGAACCAGGAACTCGAAGGATTGGAGAAGGCACCTTATCCGGGTGAAATCGGCATGCGGATATACAGCAGCATTTCCCGGCAAGCATGGCAACAATGGCTTGAACGGTCAGTGATGATCATTAACGAATACCAGCTGAACTCGGCAAATCCCGAGCATCAAGACCTCATAGAAAGACATCTGCTCGGATTTCTGTTCAATGAAGGAGACGGGGGCGGAACGCCTCAAGGCTACAACCCAGCCTGAGCAATCCAATATCGGACATGCGGTTTTCGTAGCCCCGTCCCACTTCCCAGTCAGGCGGGTGATCAGTGGCTGAGGCGGCTTGAAAGCCTCTTTGCGCCGGCAAATAGCCTGAAGAAATTTTCGGTCGTTTGCTCGGCCAGTTCATCCAGGGACACTCCCCTCAAGTCTGCCACGCATTCGGCAGTATGCACGACGAAAGAAGGCTCATTGATTTTTCCCCGGTGCGGAACAGGTGCCAGATACGGCGCATCGGTCTCAACCAGAATTCGGTCCATGGGCATTTTCTTGGCGACCCCGCGCAACATGTCGGCATTTTTGAATGTGACAATCCCTGAAAATGAAATATAGAATCCAATATCAAGAGCGCGCTTCGCAGTTTCCCAGTCTTCTGAAAAGCAATGCATCACGCCGCCACAGGAAACTGCGCCAGTGCTCTCCAGAATATTCATGGTATCGTGCCTGGCTTCTCGAGTGTGGATAATCAGGGGCTTGCCGACTGATTTTGCCGCTTCAATATGCCTCTCGAATCGCTCTCTTTGCCAGGTCAAGTCGCCATCGCTTCTGAAGTAGTCAAGCCCCGTCTCTCCAACTGCAATCACATTTTCATGCTCAGCCAAATTGACCAGCTCTGCGGTGGATGGTTCATGGCAATCGCGGTAGTTCGGATGCACGCCTACGGATGCAAAAATATGCTCATGACCTAGTGCCATCTCGGCAATCTGGGGGTATTCTTCAAGGCAGACCGAAACGCAGAGCATGTAGTCGACATGATTGCCGTGCGCTCTCTCAAGGATTCCGGCCAAGTCGTCAGCCAGGGGATCAAAGTTGATATGGCAATGCGAATCAACAAGCTGCATTGGGGCAACTCTCATGAAATAGTCTGCGGAAACCAGCATGGCCGGATTCCGTCATCTGCCGATGATCATTCACTGAACGGTCCGCTGGATAGACAGGATTATAGCATCGAGTGCCAACTCCTGGTTCAGGCTGCCTCTGGCAATTCGTCGATAAGTGCACAATCGATCATAGACCTGGAATAGTTTCTCGCCGGAGATCCTGTCAGGCATCAGCCTTTCCTCGACACTGGCCTGCCACCAGGGGATTCTGCCGACAGTTTTCCACCGGATAACATCCAGGATAAAACCCTGTAGCCATTTTATCACTTCTTCAAAATCCAGCTTGTTCAACGAACTTGATAGCTGGTACGGGGAGACTGCCTGTCGGCAAACTCCAGCCAATCCCACGAGAAACTCCTTTTGAGCCTGTAATAGCTCGGTCCTGCACACTTCCCTAGCCTTGATTGGCGCACCATCGGTCAATTCAAGAGCCAGATCTATATCTTCCGAGTCTATCTGATCTTTGAGCCATGCTCTGGCCTGTTCATGGCCAGGTCTTGGCAGATGAATCTGAACACAGCGACTCAGCACAGTGGGAGGCAATCTGGAAGGCTCGGACGAAAGAAGAATCAACAGCGAATCGGCAGGAGGCTCTTCAAGCAACTTCAGCAAGGCATTCGCGGCATTGATGTTCAGGCGATCCGCCGGCAGTATCAATCCAACCTTGCGCGGAGCAATATGGGGCCTCTGTACAAAATTATCTATCAGCGTCCGGATATGATCAATTGGGATCACCTTCTTCAATTGAGCCGTTTTTCCTCTGACCGACTCATCCTGATAGCGATAGCTGTATTCGCTGATCATCGCGATTCGGCCTTGAGCAGACTCGACGTCGTTACAGATGACATGAAAATCAGGATGGGTGCCCGCGGCAAACAACTGGCAGTTCTGGCATTTGCCGCACCAGGTATTTCCATCGGAATCAATATTGCCGCATAACGAATACTGCGCCATGGCAAGGGAAAACTCGCGCAACCCGTAACCCTCCGGTGCCGTAACAATCTGGGCATGGTGCAGATTTTCAAAGGAAGCCGTAAAACTCTCCCAACTTGACTGTTGCCAAGAAAACATCTGCTCAGATCTGGCTGTGGATTTGTTCAATAAGCGAACCGAGAATATCAGAAATCGCCCGTTTGACAATACTCATCTCGGCAGAAGCCTCGACAATGCGTATGCGTTCGGGATTCTGTCTGGCTCGCTCAAGATAAGCTTCACGTACTGTATTCTTGAACTCCCGGTCCTGCAGTTCAAACCGGTCTGAGGCCTGTTTTCGGGCGTTGGTGCGAGCGAGCGAGATTTCAATCGGTAAATCCAGAAGTATGGTCAGATCGGGCGTCAATCCATTCAGCACCCAATTCTCGAGCAACCGGATCCTGTCCATCGACACTCCCCGTCCGCCCCCTTGATAGGCGTAGGTTGCATCAATAAACCGGTCAATCACCACCCACGTACCATTTTCCAGTGCCGGACAGATGAGTTTCCTGAGATGTTCCATGCGAGCTGAAAACATCAGCAGCAATTCAGTTTCCGCATCCATGGCAAGATCCACACGGCGAATCAAAATCTCGCGGAGCGCCTCTCCCAACTCGGTACCTCCAGGCTCGCGGGTCCGAATAACCGATATATTCTGCTGGCGAAGACAGGCGCAAATATGATCGATATGCGTGGTCTTTCCAGAACCGTCAATACCTTCAACTGTGACCAACCGCCCACGAAACATTCGATTACTTCCCAAGTTGATACTTTCGAACTGCCGCATTATGCTCGGCCAGCGTTTCCGAGAATTTATGACTGCCATCACCCTTGGCCACAAAGAAATAGGATTTGGTCTGCAATGGTCTGGCAGCCGCCATGAGCGCGCCTTCTCCCGGAAGGGCAATTGGAGTTGGGGGCAATCCCCATCTTGTATAGGTGTTATAAGGGTTGTCGGTTCTTAAGTGCTTGCGGGTGATGTTTCCCTTGAATTTATCGCCAAGTCCATAAATCACTGTCGGATCAGCCTGCAACCGCATGCCTTTCGCCAGCCGGTTGTTGAAAACACTGGAAATATGCGGTTGCTCTCCCTGTAGCAAACTCTCCCTTTCAATGATTGAGGCCATAATCAGCAACTCATTGCGATCTTCGAGCTGCAAGTTGTCCGTTCGATTGGCCCAGGCATTTTCAAGACGTTTCTGCATTTTCCAATAGGCAATCCTGTACATGTCAAGATCGGTCTCTCCCTTATGATAGAAATAGGTATCCGGGTAGAACTGCCCTTCCGGGTGTAGATCAGGCAGACCAATTTCGGCCATGATCTTCCAATCGTCCCACTCGACAGTGATGTTCCGCAAGGGCTCTGCCTTGTCAAATTCCTCTCTCATCCGGTCAAAAGTCCAGCCTTCAAGAACGGTAACCCGGTACTGAATCTGATAATCGCCACTTGACAAAATGCTGATTAACCTATCAATGGTTATGGGCTCTTCAAATCTGTATTCGCCAAAATGGATATGGTCGCCCAACTCGTGATATCTGGCATAGAGCAAATACGGCCAGGATTTTTGAATGCGCTTTTCTTCTTCAAAACGACGGATAATCGAGGACAGGGAATCGCCTCTGGCTACGAGCAGCATGTCCCCTTCATCAAACTGGATCGGATCAGCGGTGGTTGCATCGTAATCCAGCCAGCCACCAATACCAATCGCAAGCGTGACTGACAATAGCCCCAAAACCGTCTTCTTGAATATTTTCAAAACCAGCCTAGATTAGATTCGACCCGCCATGGCCAATCACTCGCCCTTCAAATCCGGCCAAATGCGAGTGTTCCATTGGTGCCTCCAAAACCGAATGAATTGCTGAGCGCGGCCCTGATATTGGCAGTCCTTGCCTGATCAGGCACATAGTCCAGGTCACACTCGGGATCGGGGTTTTCCAAATTGACTGTCGGCGGAATGGTCTGCCTGTAAACCGACATCACGGTCATGACTGCCTCTACCCCGCCAGCCGCGCCGAGCAAGTGCCCAATCATGGATTTGTTTGAGCTGATTGCAATGTCTTTTGATCGGGATCCGAAACTCGACTTGACGGCCAGGGTCTCTGCGATATCTCCGAGCGGCGTTGAGGTTCCATGGGCATTCAGATAGTCAATATCCTCGGGGTTCAGCCCGGCATTCCTCATCGCGCTATTCATGCACTTTGATGCACCCTCGCCTCCCGGAGATGGACCGGTCATGTGATAGGCATCACCGCTCAAGCCAAATCCCAGAAGCTCGGCATATATGCGGGCACCGCGAGCACAGGCATGTTCGTATTCTTCAAGCACCATGACGCCGGAACCTTCGCCAATCACAAACCCGTCGCGATCGCAGTCCCAGGGCCGTGATGCACGAGACGGCTCATCATTGCGGGTGCTCAATGCCTTGGCCGACGCAAACCCCGCCACCGATGTCGGGGTAATTGGCGCCTCGGCACCCCCGGCAACCATAATGTCGGCATCACCGTATTCAATCAGCCTCGAAGCCTCGCCAATTGCATGCGTCCCGGTCGTGCAGGCGGTTACCGTGCATAGATTGGGCCCACGCAAACCGCACATGATCGAGAGGTTTCCCGAAATCATGTTGATAATGGTCATCGGGATATAAAATGGCGAAACTCGCCTTGAGTCCTGTAGCGCAAACTGTCCGGCAGTGGCTTCAATGGTCTTGATGCCGCCAATCCCCGACCCGATGTTGACTCCCGCACGATCCACATCGACTTTGGATACATCAATGCCGGAATCTTCAATCGCCCATTTTCCGCAAACGATGCCAAGCTGCATGAACCGGTCCATTTTGCGGGCTTCCTTGGAGGACAACTCGCACAAGGGATCAAAATCGCTCACTTCACCTGCAAACGAACAGGGAAAGCCGGTCGCATCAAACAGGGAGATATTCCGAATCCCGTTCGTGCCATTTACCATTGCATGCCACGACTCTTCGAGCCCGATTCCGACAGGAGTAATCGCACTCATGCCGGTTACGACGACTCTTCTCTTACGGGTCATGACGATTTCAGGCCGACTGCATCAAAACAGATAGGATAACTCTGGGTCGAGTCGGTTTCGATACCCTGCCATGGTCAAATTACAGAGGCCAATAAGTGCAATCGCGAACTATCCAGGCTTTTCGGGTGCTGATTGATCATCCACCCGGTTTCTGGCTTTCGAACCGGGTTTCCGGATACAACGATCAACGATCGCTGCCAAGCATCACGAAAATATACATGCTGAGCCCGCTGTCTTGGCCATGGATTGGCAACAAGCGAAGATGGGAGTTAGGTATTGCTCTTTATATAGTCAATCGCATCCTGAACCTTGACAATGCTTTCGGCTTTTTCGTCCGGTATCTCAGATTCGAATTCTTCTTCGAGAGCCATAACCAGTTCAACCGTATCCAGTGAGTCAGCACCCAGATCGTCTACGAATGACGCATCAGGAGTTACCTGATCTTCACTTACACCGAGTTGCTCGACAACAACCTTAATGACTCGCTCTTCAATAGTGCTCATCAGAGTAAACCCTCCTAATTGTGAGTATGAACGAATGGAAAAAACTTTTAGATGCTGTCATGATTTCCTTTCCCGGGGTCATGACCGGCAACTTCATGCAGCAATTGTAAACAATAGAACACAGTCCTGTTCAACAAATTTCACGTTTCCCTTGATTGACACTCTTGAGTGTTGTCACGATATGCAAAGGAAGTGCGGATTATGCCGAAAAACATGCCTCAGTGCACCCTGTCATGCGCATGCTTCAGGGAACTGGAAATGACGGATTCTCCCGGTTCATTGAGTTGGGGCAGCTACCCGGACAGAATCTGCCGTGCCCGTATCCCGTGATTGGAGTTCATCCGGTTTCTGGCATGCGCAAATTGCCCAGAATAACGTATTTCGAATTCGTCCCGATAACCTTCTTAAATCATGACAGGCCGTTCAATTTCCGGATGTGCATCCAGATATTCCCTGACTTTACCCGCCCGGGAATGTTCTGGCGCCCTGTCACACCACATACTCTGTTGTCTGTCTTGCCCTTGATCGTGGTATGCAAGTCGTGATCGAGACGTTTCTGACTGGACTGAAGCTGCAATATACCGTCAATATCCAGAACAATCACCATATGATCTTTTGATTCCTGCTTCCCTGAATCTTCTTTTTGCCCACTCATGTACATGCACACCTGCATCATGAACCACCATCAGGTGTATAGACATGAATTCGCGACACTCAAGGCATGTACATGCCGCCATTGACATGCAGTGTCTGCCCGGTAATGTAGTCTCCAGACTCGCTCACAAGGAACATGACAGCTTGTGCAATATCCTCAGGTTCACCGATTCGATTGAGCGGTACATGCGCCAGCATTTCGGAACGCTGCTGCTCAGTCAGAGCACTGGTCATGTCGGTCATTATGAAACCGGGGGCTATGGCATTGACGGTTATGCCTCGAGGCGCGGCCTCCCTGGCCAGCGATTTTGTGAACCCGATAATTCCGGCTTTGGCCGCAGCATAGTTGCATTGTCCCGGATTGCCAATTGCCCCGATTACGGAAGAGATGTTGACGATTCTGCCAAACCGCGCCTTCATCATGCCCCGCAAGACCGCCTTGGCAACCCGAAACACGGAATTCAGGTTCGTCTCGATCAGCTCACTCCACTCATCCTCCTTCATTCTAACCAGTAGATTATCACGGGTAATGCCGGCATTGTTCACCAGTATCAGGGGGGCTTCAGATTCCTTGCCAATGGTGTCAATCAATCCCAGAATACTGTTCTGATCACGCACATCAAGTACGCGGCCCCACCCATTCAGGTTGTCGGATCCGAACATGCTGCTGATCCTGTCTGCGCCATCAGTGCTGGTAGCCGTGCCATAAACGATGCCGCCATGCCGTGCCAGATGCAGTGCAACCGCTTTTCCAATGCCACGACTTGCCCCGGTCACCAGGCAAACCCGACCCCTTATATTCTCGGACATGTGCTAGCTTGCCTCCATCCTACATCCTGATCATTGCAGACCCCCAGGTAAAACCTCCTCCAAAACCCTCAATCAATACAAAGTTGCCATTCTGGATCCGGCCATCACGGACTGCTTCGTCCAGCGCAAGCGGTACTGAAGCTGCCGAAGTATTGCCATGTTTCTCAACAGTCATGACCACTTTCCTGTCGGATAGCCCCAGACGCTTGCCAATGGCATTGATTATTCTGCTGTTGGCCTGATGAGGAACCAGCCAGTCAATCTGATCCAGTGTCATGCGGTTGGCATCCAGGGTTTCCTTGACAATGTCGCTCATGGCAGTCACCGCCCAGCGAAAGACCTCACCCCCCTCCATGGTTACATACGCGCCACCATTCTGCAATTTCCGATAGTTGCGCGATACGCCTGTTGGAACACACAGCAAATCCTTGAATCGGCCATCGCTGTGCAGATGTGTCGACAATATGCCCGGTTCAGCACTGGCTTCAAGAATAACTGCACCGGCACCATCACCAAACAGCACGCAGGTTCGCCGGTCGCTCCAATCCAGAATGCGTGAAAATGTCTCCGCCCCCACTACCAATGCACAGTTTGCGCTTTGAGTGCGAATGAACTTGTCGGCGACATCAACCGCAAACAGGAACCCGGCGCATACTGCCTGCACGTCAAAGGCCGGGGGACCGGTCACGCCCAGTCGCTCCTGCAACAGGCATGCCGTACTCGGAAAGACCACATCCGGCGTTGACGTTGCAACCACGATCAGGTCGACATCTGCGGGCGTTTTTCCAGCAGCCTGAATGGCCTTGCGGGATGCCTTTTCTGCGAGATCACAGGTGAACTCATGGTCTTCGACAATTCTTCGCTCCTTTATGCCGGAGCGAGCAGTTATCCAGGCATCCGTGGTATCGACAATTTTTTCGAGTTCGGCGTTGGTCATGACCCTTTCGGGCAGATAGCCGCCGGTGCCGGTTACTCTTGAGAAGGGCATGACTGATCTCGTATAAATTCCCGGCCCACCACTTATGCAGTCTCGGCTTTCCGGGTTTTCTCGGAAACCATTCTGGCTTCAATGCGCTGACTGATTCTCGCTACAAGTCCGCTTCCTGCAGCTTTAATCGCATATTCAATGGCATGACGAAAACCGGTGGTATCCGTACCGCCATGTGATTTCACGACCACGGCATTCAGGCCGATCAAGTTCGCTCCGTTATATCGTCTGTGGTCGAGCCTGTTTCTGATGGCATTCAGGGTTCGCCTGGAAACCAGTGCGGACAACTTGCTGAATGCTGAACTCGTGAATTCCCGCCTGATTGTCGACTGGATAAACTGAGCGACACCTTCGGATGCTTTCAGTGCTACATTCCCGAGCACTCCATCACACACGATGAGATCAGTATCGCCCATGAATATATGATCGGCTTCAACATAGCCAATATAGTTCAATGAACTGTTTTTAAACAGTTCTGCCGCAGCCCTGATGGTTTCGTCACCCTTGTCTTCTTCCACCCCGATGTTGAGAAGTCCGACCGATGGGTTGCTTCGTCCCTCGTAACTTTCGATCAACTGTGAGCCCATGATAGCGAACTGAAAAAGGATTTCTGGAGAAACATCAACATTGGCACCGAGATCAAGCATGTAGGTGGAGCCAGAGATTCCCGGCAGAAGCGCACAGATTGCCGGACGGTCAATACCGCGAATGGTTCCCAGTACAAATTTAGCGGTTCCCATCAGGGCACCGGTATTTCCGGCACTTACGCAGGCATCGGCAAGACCGTCCTTGACCAGATTGATGGCAACGCGCATTGATGAATCTTTTTTCCTGCGTATCGAAAACGCAGGCGGATCATCCATGGCTACGATTTCAGATGCAGGCTGAAAGCTGATTCGATCCCTGTCGGCACAATTCAGCTGGCCCAGCTTTTCACGAATTTGAGTTTCGATCCCGACCAGAATCAACTTGACTTGATGGTGCGAATCAACCACGGTCAGCGAGGCCGGAATGGTGACCTCCAATCCATGGTCGCCACCCATGGCATCAATAGCGATCGTGATCATTCCAGCATCGATGGGACCCGAGGTCACATCCGATCTCGCTTGGTAGCTGTTATTTTTCTACCAGTTTGGGTGGAACAATTTTATTTCCCCGGTAGTATCCTTCATGAGTCACATGATGGCGTCTGTGCAATTCGCCTGTTGTATCATCGATGGACAGCGTGGATGATTGGACTCCATGATGGGATCTGCGCATCCCTCTTTTTGAGGGGGTTTTTCGATTTTGTTGAACAGCCATATCTCAGTTTCTAATCGGGAAATGAGTCTTTACGCACGCGTTCATCGCAGATATGCAGACAATCCATGACGGGTTCATTCAATCGGCTGGAGAACTCATTTGTTAATGAATACAGGCTTGACGAGTACCCGACGTACTGTTGGGTTTTCGACCCTGAATGGTGCGTGGTAGTATAAACCTTTTTCGAAATTCGGTCAAAAACCGGATATTGCCGCTTTGCAGGATATAACCTTGTGTTTTTATCCGTCATACATTAACCAGCCCGTTGTTCATTGTTTCATGAGTCGTTCCCCGCACAATATAGAAATCACAGTCACCCCGACATATCTGGAGGGTCAATCCTCTCCGGATGACAGTCACTACGTGTTCGCCTATACGGTGAACATTGTCAATCGCGGCGACCGACCGGCAAAACTGCTGACCCGGCACTGGATTATCACCGATTCCAATGGCAAGGTTGAGGAAGTCAGGGGGCCAGGTGTAGTTGGGGAATTTCCGCATTTACGACCCGGAGAGGGTTTTGAATACACTTCGGGCACCATCATTCAGACTCCTCTGGGATCCATGACCGGCAGCTATCAGATGTGCGATGATGAAGGAAACAGGTTTGATGCTGCAATTCCGGCGTTTACCCTCTCGGCCGGGGTGGTTCTGCACTAGGCGGATGGAGATTGACTGTTCTGCCGATCATGCGGAACAGTAGATGAGTGTTTACCGGGCGTCTTTTGCATATACCCTGTTGCCCATGATCCGGGTTTCCCGAATCGCACGGTCATCACCCAGCATCTGGAGCACGAACAATCTTTCCATCACTGAAGAGGTGTTCTGGAGTCTCAGGGAAATCAGATCAGTGGGCGCATAATCAAGAACGACAAAGTCGGCTTCCTTTCCTGTTTCAAAATTGCCGATGTAGCGATCAAGATCCAAGGCTCTCGCACCTCCCAGGGTGCTCATGTACAGTAAACGCTCGGGCGATAAATTGTACTGCTGAAGTTGCTGGACCTTGTAAGCCTGATTTACGGTGCGCAGCATCGAGAAGGAATCCCCCCCTGCCACATCGGTACCCAGGCCGACCCTGACGCCATGCAGGTCCGCTTTCTCGAGATTGAACATTCCACTGCCGATAAACAGATTGGAGGCTGGGCAGTAGGCAATACCGGAATCCGTTTCCTTGAGTCTTTTCCATTCACGGTCACAAAGGTGGATACCGTGTGCAAACACGGACCTCCGACCCAACATGGAATAACGATCATAGACATCCAGATAATCCCGACAATCCGGGAAGAATTCGCTGACCAGATCGCATTCTTCGGGATTCTCGGCAAGGTGGGTCTGGAAATGGATATCCGTAAACTCGCTGAGTAGCCGGCCGACTGATGCCAGCTGCTCCGGGGTTGATGTAATCGCAAAGCGGGGGGTAACGGCATAACCGAGACGACCCTTGCCATGCCATTTTCCTATGAGATCCCGGCTTTCTTCATAACCCGTCAATGCGGTATCGGTCAGGCCCTCGGGGGCATTGCGATCCATCATGACTTTACCGCAGACCATGCGCATGTTCAGGCGGCTGGCTTCTGCAAAAAAGACATCGACCGACTGCGGGTGTACCGTTGCAAAGACCATGGCGCTTGTGGTTCCATTCTTGAGCAACTCGCGGATGAAGAATTCCGCCATGGAGCCGGCTTTCTCGGGATCGGCAAATGCCATCTCTACCGGAAAGGTGTATTTTTCAAGCCATTCGATCAGTCTTGCACCATAGCTGGCAATAATCTCTGTCTGGGGGTAGTGGATGTGCATGTCAATGAAGCCGGGCAGGATAAGCCCATGCTCATGCTTGATGATCTGCACATCCTGAGGGAGCTGTTCGGACAGATCGTCTTCAGCACCACAGCTCACGATGTACCCGTCTTCGATGAGCAGGAGCCCCTTTTCAAAGTACTCCCATGCAGCGTCGCCATGGAGAGATGGATCTTCCAGGCAATGTAGAATTTCTCCCTGGTGGGCAGTCAATGTCATGTAAATTCCGTCTAGCTGGATCTGTCGTTGCGGATTACTCTATGATACGCGATACATTACTCCCATTTTCAAGGAGAAGAAGACGCATGCTGCGTACCCACTTCATGTAACTGGCTATTTTCAATGAAACTTTCGAAATTGAACGATCTTGATTCCATACAGGCTACTCAAGTATTTCAACAGTGCTGCACAGCTTCAGACTGGGTTCGGCAAATGGTTGAACGCCGGCCTTTTGACTCGCTTGATGCTCTCAAGCTGCAGGCGGCCAGTATCTGGGAAACCATGCAAGGTGATGATTTGCTGGAAGCTTTCGCCGGCCATCCAAGAATTGGTGACCTGTCTTCGCTAAAGGAAAAATTCCATGGCACCATGGCCAGTGCGTCGAAAGAGCAGTCAGGAGTTGAATCTGCTTCCGACTCGGTTATTGAAGAACTTGCCAGGTACAATAAAGATTACGAAGGCAAGTTCGGCTTCATATTTATTGTGTTTGCCAGCGGCAAGTCTGCCGAGGAAATGCTGGACATTGTCAAGGCCAGAATCCATAATGACCATACACGGGAAATCCTGATTGCAGCAGGTGAGCAGTTGAAAATTACCCAGCTGCGAATCGATCGACTGATCGACCCGAATGATTGAAATCCGATTGCAGCCATTCCATGAAGAGAATCACAACCCATATCCTCAATACTTCAAAAGGAAGGCCTGCTGCAAATGTTGATGTCCAATTGCTGGTGCAACGGGAAACTGCCTGGGAAACACTCGGTAAAGAACGAACTGACACAGACGGCCGTACGGGGTTTGTTCCTGCTGACGTCAATGGTCACCTCCAGGCGGGAAACTACAAAATCAAGTTCTTCACCGAACAGTACTTCAAGGAACAGAAAATCGATACGTTCTATCCTTGGGTTGAAATAGCATTCAAACTGCCGGACAACACCGGGCATTACCATATCCCTCTCTTGATTAGCCCCTTTGGCTTTACCACCTATCGCGGCAGCTGATGAGGTCAGTCATTCCAGACTGGAATTTTTCTGTCGGCCAGCCCAGTAAAACAACATCATAAATAACGGGTGTCGTGGTATATTCCACCGTATCATCAGTCGTTATCCAGAGTTCCGTTTTCTCTGGACAGGTTGCCCCGTTGGTTTGTGAGGATGCATATGCTGACCCGTGAGTTCCTGCCTTCAGAATCCCTTGATTCGGTATTTCTTCCCATTGAACAGGCCTCTGGATTACCCAATCAGTGTTATACGGACACCGCATCGTTTGATTTCGAAAGAAATCAGGTAATGGCCCGCAACTGGGTTGCGATTGCCTTTGAGAATACCCTCCAGGACAACTGCGTTCATCCTATTGACTTCATGGGTATCCCCCTTTTGCTAACCCGCTCCAAGCATGACCGGATTCGGGTCTTTCACAATGTCTGCAGTCACAGGGGAATGCGGCTCGTCTCCGAGCCAAGGAAAATCTCTGGCCTCATTACCTGTCAATACCATGCATGGACTTATTCGGTCGATGGAGACCTTGTCGCAACACCAAACATAGGCGGTATAGGCATCAATGCCCTTCCGGATTTTGAATGTACCGGCAAGGGGCTAAAGGAAATTCGTTCGCATATCTGGATGGGTGTGATCTTCATCAACCTTGACGGACAGGCTCCGGCATTTGAGCAGGTCCAGAAACCTGCCATCCAGAGAACCCGCGAATTGATCGGAAAATCGGGTGAAAGAGAGTTGATTACTTCTCAGGAAGATCGAATTGACATGGTGGTGAACTGCAACTGGAAACTTGTCGCCGAAAACTATCTGGAAGCCTACCATCTCCCCGTGATTCATCCCTTGCTAAACCGTTATTCCCCGCTAAAAGATCACCATTGCAGGATTTACGGCCACAACATGGCCGGACAATGGACCACAACCTTCAATCCCGGACTCGATGACAGGAACCACTTACCCGTATTTTCCGATTGGGACCGTGAAATGCTGATGATTGGCGAGTATCCGGTTATCTACCCCAACCTGCTCATGGGGATTCAGGCGAACCACATATTCATGGGTATCCTGCATCCTCTGGAAGTGGATCGAACCCGCGAAGAATTTCAGATTTTCTACTGCGGGGATGAATCACTCGGCAAACCTTGCGACAGGGTTCGTGCCGATAATCGATTGGCATGGTCCAAGGTGTTTCAGGAGGATGTTGAACCCTGCGAGCGGATGCAGGCTGGACGGCGATCACCCGGCTATACTGGCGGATCATTTTCTCCGATGCTGGATGTCTGTGCCCATCATTTCCATCAGTGGATTGCTGGTCATTATCACCCAAAATCAGGAAAAACAAGCCATAAAACGGACATTGATCAAGATTCGGTTGATGGGACTAGACAATGCTGATTACTTCCGACGACTTTGTTGAAGACTGCATTGGTATTGGTGGGCTCGCCAATGGCAATGAACAGATCGGTAAAGTCGTGTGCCGGGGTTCCACCAGCAGTTCCAGCCTTCATATCCAAGCCGGTACAATATATCCGGAATCCTGGTAGCGACCCGCAATCTGCTCCGGACTCCGGCCTAGGCCCCTGGCGATTTCGAACATCGAAACACCTCTGGACATCAGGACCCTGATCTGGCATCGTTCGTCGTAGGCCAGCTGGTGCCCGCCCTTTGACATGACGATCCTCCATTGTGGAATGATGGGAAGATTGTCGTCCGCCTCCTAGTCGTCTGCAAGGCACTGGCCATGCAATCAACGAAACAGCACGCTACCCCTCAAGGTGTGCTTCAGAGTTGAATTGCGGTGAGATAAGGACACCTAGGATCAGCAAATCTTTGGATGGGCGAAGATGGGCCGGGAAAGTCATGCTCTTGTGATTCGACTCTCTTACTCATCAAAAGCTCTGTGCACGAATCCATTGTGCTGCCCCTCCTTTTTGTAGTCATTTCGTTGTTTGCGGATTTATCTATACCAGCTGGAAGATAGGGAAACGTGTCTACGTTCCGATACAGCAATCTTTGACAAATGACGCACTCCCATACGTAATTGACTTAGAAAGCGGCGGATACGATGAGAGATAGTGGAACGAAGCACCAGATTTTCTTCCTGAGAGAGGTGGTGGAGTGGGGGGGGGGGTAACGAATCTGATTGGCGGAATCATGCTGTAAGTCTTGCACTGATCCATTTGAATTGCGAGCGCAGGAGTTGCCTGCCATGTCTCCATTTCATAGGCTGCACATATAATCGCGTCTGCCAAGGCAGGCCGTGTGGACGCACGTTTAAGCAGTTTTCGAGCACCGGATGGCCAAAGAACATAAGCGCCAGCACCGGTTCGATCTTGATAGAGACGTCGTAATGGCAGACTTGCATGATGACGACCGACCAGTTTCTTGCGATTTCGTACCTCAAGGGTGACATGATCAAGACCAGATTCTGCTTCAAGCTTATCAAGAAGCGTCGGCACATCAGTGGAAAGCATCGCATCATCTTCGATAATCAGATGAGGAATGCCTGAATTTTCGACTCTTTTCCACGCCTTGCAATGAGATTCCAGTATTGCCATCTCCCTGGCTTTCATAGGTCGCTCCCAACGTTGCCAATGCACATGATCGGGTGGTCGGCTCAATGTATGTGGCGTTACTGCCTCCAGCCGCTCCCAGTCGAGTCCAAGACTTTCCATCTGTTTGTGCTGAAAAGACATTCGGGCGGTCTCTCCAGCAATGTTGATGATGATTACTCGCATTTTTCTTGCCGGGAGGAACGACTGTAACCCGAAATTTCCTGATAATAGTTCCAGATACTGATTGACGATTCGTTCTTTACCAAACCTGCTTTCAAGATCTCGATATCCTCCATCAACTACTGCATGAACAAGAGATGTATATTTTAGAAGATTAATAGCATTGACAAAACCATCAAGATCATCAATATTGACCAGCAGACCGTTAGACTCGTTAACCATATACCAGGAAGGCCCCTCGCTCCTGGTGGCGACGACAGGCACCTTGGCACGCCATGCTTCAAGGACCACGTTGCCTAAGGGTTCATGACGCGAAGGCATGGCAAAAACATCAGTTGAAGCAATGTAATGGATAGGCTCTCGAACCCACCCCGTAAATCGTACACGATCTGAAATTGCTAAATTATTGGCGAGGCGTTCCAGGTTTTTTCGCTCATCGCCATCGCCAACGAGCCAAAGCCACGCATCCGGAATTCTCGCAACTGCGCGGACAAGCAAATCAAAGCCCTTTCTCGGAACGAATCGTCCCGCTCCTGAAATCAGAAAAACATCATCGGGAGTATCCAGATCGCTCCGGCTTACGGGACGAGCCAGGATATCAGGCGGGAAGTTGGTTATGGTCTGCACGGGCTTGTCCCAACCCAGGGATTTGCAGTGGCTGCTGATACCCGGCATGTTCCCGACCAAAACATCACATGAAGAAAAATGTTTCAGGTTTGCGGGAAAATCTCCAAGTCTGGTCAGTTTTACAGCATTCGGCCAGTTCGGAATAGCCCTAGCAGCTCTTGGCATCCAGGCCATTATGGCATCTGGATTCCATTCTCGGACCAAACGGTAGAGCTTCCAGTCCAGCATCAAGCTGCAGAACGAGAGACGACGGTAATGATTCTCGATTATTTCGCCAAGATCATCAATTTCATCACGCCACTTGCGATGAGGTCGAATAACAAAACGCTGTTCCACATTTTTTTCTCCAAGTGCTTGGACCAGACTGACGAAAAACCGTTCCGCGCCTCCATCCTTGCCAAAGTGAATATGCAACACCTTGATGGGCGTCGTCATCGTATAGTCCTATGCCAGTGTAGCAATGCTGTATAGCGAATTTGATAAAGCAGACTGCGAATCCCCCGAAGCATTCTTGCAGGGAGTCGGGTCGGCTTTGCGGCGCGGCGTTCCTCTCCGACAGTTCCAGTTACTGTTTGCTGGTTTCCTATCGTCACAGGTGGCGGCAACACTAACGCTACCCTCAGCCCTTTTTCCCAAAAAAATTTTTGATCTTCATCGACTGGACGGAAAAAAGGTATCGAGCGGTCAAGAAGTTTCCGGGCGGCAGATTTCCTGAGACCATACGCAATGAGGCAGCTTGGTACTCGGTACGGCATTGCAATAATGTGGTCCGGCCCTAACGGGCGGCGGGTAATGCATCTTGGGTTGGCATTCAGACTGAAGAGTTTAACCATGTCCCAGCTGCCAGTCTCTTCCGAAAGAAGTTCCATCAATGTTCCCATATCATCAGATGCCTGAAAGTCATCCTCAAATATGAAGCCTCCCTTGGAATTGCCTTGTGCAATTTTTTTCCAGGCTTCGAGATGACTGAGATAGCATCCGATCTCTGATGCCACGAGAGGGCTTCGTGCGCAATGCCGATTAGCCTTTGCATCGTATACATTTTCGATTTCCCTCTCCGATAGCATCTTGCCGTCTACAGCGTTGATTCGTTCAAACTGGATGCCCAAACCGGCGAATTGCGCTTTGCTGTCGCGAAGCCGCCCGATGTTTGCGACCATGTTAAGAAGATAGGCTGGCCACATATCTATCGATGTCTGTTGCGATAGAGGGTCGTAATACGTTTGAGATTGGCTTGGCAGAGGCGGAAGCCGTGATCATGTAGCATCAGGTTTGTTTCAACGAATGTATGGGTTCTCTCTTTACCCCGCTCGAATCCACAATCTATCGCAACCCAGTCAACCATGCCCAGGGTTTGTGTAGAACCTTCCAGCACCTCCGGTTCTGCTCCTTCAGCCTCAATTTTCATGATGATAGTTCCTGATACGCCAGACAAATCCAACGCATCATCCAATTTTGTTGTCTGAACCATAGTTCGATGTGTTTCGCCTTCAATTTCCAGTATCGAACTATCAGCCGATTCAGGTTTTGAAAAGAACGGGACAGTTGTCGTTTCATTCCACAACGCCAATCGGCGGGTTTTCTCTTTCCCGGAAAAATTGTTAATGTCGCAACATCTCGCTTCCAATGCTTCGGGTTCAAAGGCGACATATCGGAGGCCATTATCACGGGCCCAAATCCCCAGTTCGCCAATGTTTGCTCCGCAATCAATGAACGCTCCCCCCCGGCACAATTTCGAATGTGTCGAGATGATAATCCCGGACCAGATTGCTTATGCGTTGCTTTATGCCTCGTTTGAAAAAGTTTCCACGTTCCAGACGACAGAAATAAATTGACATTCTACCGTCATCAGCGATCATCAAGGGATGCTCTTGCGCTAAGGAAACACTGTGTTTTTTTCCACATATCCTGCCCAGCATATTCGAAACATCGAAGTACAATTGATTTTTCATTGGAGATACTATGAAAAATTCTCCGATCAGGCGATTTCGGACTATTCAAGGAGGGATTTTAGAGAGACCGGAACCAGAATTGCAATGTAATAATGATTTCATCTAAACGTATAAATTTAGAATAACATCAATGGCCCTTTTACCATAGATATGTCAAGTATGCACAATCAGCAGTTCTAATTTTCCTCAATCCTTAAATAGTGTCTGCCCGAAAATCGCCATTTTTCGCGAATGGTGGTTTTCGGGCAGACTGGCAGACACTATATATTTCGCAGATCAGGGGCGGTTCATCGGAAATCTTTGGAATGACATTTCATCAATGCGAATTTGCCGGTTGACCTTTTCACCAGGGGCTCAGCTGTTCGGTATCAGTGCGCCGCAGGAAGCCGTCAAACAGGGGCACCGTGAAGGCGGCATATCCATAGCTGGTGCTGTAGATCATGCCCTTAGTGATGAGAGCCTCGCGGACGGGTCCCAGTTGTTGGGTTTTCTTGCCCATCGCCATGGCGATATCGCCTGATCGATAGGCAGGGCCGGACCCCAGGCTGGCCATCGCCTGTAGATATTTGTGCTCCGGATGTGTAATGCGTTCTAGGCGAGACCGAAAGAACCCCCGGTCAAGACGTTCCATAACGACATTCTGAGCGGTCAAAAGATCATCTCGTGTGATGGGTGAGCACCCTGTCGTCATCCAGAGCTGATACCCCCATTCCTGCAGAAAGTAGGGGTAGCCCCCGGTGCGTTCTTTCACGGCGGTAATGACCTCGACGTCAATGACAACATCTGCCCTTCTCGCAGGCTCGACCAGGGCCTGGCGGCATGCCGTCTCATCAAGCGGACCGATATCGGAATATTCGAACAGGCGTTCTGCATACGACCTGGTCTCGGAAGACAGTCTGATCATGGAAGGCAAGCCCGCCCCAATCACCAGGATTGGCAACTGGCGGCGGTCGGTATGGTGTATCGCCATGATCAGGGCCCCGATTTCCTCCTTGACAAGATTTTGAATCTCGTCGACCAGGATCACAACCGATGTCTTTTGCGCTCGTGCAGCCTCGCCAACAGCAACGAACAGATCGGCCAGATCATGTGAGAGGACTCCGCTGTCGGCAGTTCCTGCTTCCACATCCAGATCAGGAATCGAGATATCAAAATCTCCGTAACGGATTCGCACGGCGGCCGCAAAGCTCTTTAGGACACGAAGTCCCCGCTTGACCGAACCGCTGATTCCGCCATTTTCCAGCCTGAGCAGCACAGCACGAAGGGTCGTGATGACAGTATGCGCAAGAGGGCCATTCGTGCCAACCTCAAAAAAACTGGAGATCGCACCGTGCTTTTCAGCAATTTGAACCATTTCATTCAGGAGCACAGTCTTTCCGACCCCCCGAAGACCGACCAGCATGAGGCTCCGGGCGGGTCGGCACGCCTTGTTTCTCTGGACCGCAACATCCGCTGCGACAAGAATACTGTCTCGCCCCGCAAGTTCCGGAGGCGGTGTTCCAGCACCGGGTGCAAAAGGGTTAGTCAGAGGATCCACAAGAAGTTATAGAAAGTTTAGCAAGTTTATTGATTATACCAATAAACTTTCTATAACCCCCAAGAAATGAGACATCATGCGAACGAATGCAGTGCGATGGCCATCATTCGGCCATACTGGATTGGCTGGCGGACCATTTTCTTCGGTACCGAGTGCCCTTGCCCACCATTTCCATCCGTGAACTGCCCGTCATCATCGCTCGAATTCCGACATCACCGGCAATGAAATTCCGTCAGGGCAAGTTCAGCCTGCCTTTGTTGACGTACGTGTTTTGACGGATGGATTCTGTACGGTTACGCAATGGCTCCGTATCACTGTCCGAAATGCATTGTCAATCAACGCCCAGTCGACAATATCAACCTTAAACGGAAGATCCGATTCTGAAAAGTCTTCCGACAGTACAGACATCAAGTCGAGTGACTGGGGATGGTCTCCCAGAATGGCAATATCCAAATCGGAAAATTTCTTCGCTTTTCGAGATGCACGCGAACCAAAAACCAAAACCCTGTTTTCAGGGACATGCCGTCTCAGGATATCTCGTACAATTGTCCAGTGCTCAGGTTCAAGGTCGACTTGTGGCGAGCTTCTGCTCATAGCAACCGTTCCTCTAGTCTTTTGTAGAGATAGGCCGCTTCTTCGAGAAAACGCGGAATTCCTTCAACCACTTCCAGCGCAACATCTTCATGATAGGCATGGCTGGTCCTTGACCGCATTTCCCTATACTTGCGCCAATCCATCCATTCCCCAAGTAGCAGACCTTGCTCGTTTCCAGTGCGTATAAGATCCTGAAAGGTCATCTCGTCAAACTGTTCAGGGCTTGCTGATGCAAATTCCAGATAGCGCTTCAAAATCTTGTGCCCCTGTTCATAGGTAAATTCAAAGCGCTGAATCAGCCCGTCACGAATTTGGGCATCACTGATATCTAATTGATATCTTGCCAACCCTTCCTCAAGGCGTTGAATGGCTCGCCCGAAAGAGTCGATTCCCGGCTTGTCACTGGACATTTTTTTCATCCTAACCCTTCCATCTGCAAATAAGTTTTGTTCAATTGCAGGAAAAAAACACCCTATCAACAGAAAATTTAACTGACTCAAATTGTAAATCAACATTGAATGATTCGACCAGACGAATAGACCAAAAACTTGCAGTGTCAGTATTCGCCCCCTTGCCAAGTGAAACCGGGGCAGGAACAGGTTGCATACTTGCAGCTTTCAACAAAATCCAAAAACATTCAAGGCTAAGTCCGGCATCTGGAATCTGGCACCTTGAACGAAACACCTCATCTGTCAACTGCAGTGATTGACCGAATGGTCGGTTATTCCTGCCAAGGTTTTCAAATTCTGTCTGAAGCTTTGGTAATACGACATGCAGCAATCCACAGAATTTCACAAAGTCCGGCATATCCATTCATCGGGCGTATTGACCTAAATCCACAAGCAGAATACGACAGGAGTGACCATGGCTTTCCAGAAAGCCTATCAGGTCGCTTCGTCCAATAGACACGGTTGCTGAATTATCAAGTGGGTGCACAAACAGCAAATCATGTTCCAACAGTCCTTCATCAATATAAAACTGAACCGCACTTTCGCGATCATTAAGGAGAGCGAATGGGCTGACTGAACCCGGAAGTACACCCAGATATCGCATCAATCTCTCAGGACTGCAAAACGAAAATCGGCGGGCGCCCAATGCCTGAGCCACATCGTCAAGGACAATCCTGCGACCTTCATGCAGCGTAAGCAACCACATCCCGCCCTTCTTGCTTTTCAGAAACAAGTTCTTGACCTGACCTTCATCTCCCGCATCCCTTGGTCGTATTGATCTTGCCTGTTCAACCGTGAATATCGGCTGGTGATGTATGACCGAATAATCAATCCCCTCAGCATCCAGCATTTCATACAATTGATCGGGAGTGATTGCACCATGTTCACTCATGGGATAGCTGACTGCCTCCATTGTTTCAAAGTGGGTAGCCGAATTGAACAGGGAGCAGCAAGAAACAAAAGGCCGGCAAACCAACACAGACAACTGGTGAGACCTGTGCTCTGGTAAATCCAGCCAGAAAAAACTGTACCAAGCAAACGCCCTCCGGTACTCGACATGTAATAGAAGGGAATTATATTCTATCGTGGCACTGCCGATATGTGACGTTAATCCCGAATCCTGCGCCATGCCGATGAAGAATGGTGATCCGAAGCCTGTATTCCTCTGGTGTTTCGACGGTCTTTGCCTCAACGGTGTCTGATGACCGGTTACAAGGCATGCCCTTTCATTGGCCGCTCGGCAGCCATCGG
>JAPYNK010000152.1 GCA_028285825.1 Arenicellales bacterium
CCGGATATCAGCATCAAACACAAAACAGCAACTTTGGTCGAGAGCGGCTATTCAGTTCTGGATCATCAAGATTGCTACTTTTGCAAAGGCTGGTTTTCCATGTATTCGCAACACCACCCTTGGTCGCATTGCCCGGGCAGGTCAATCAGGGTGCATGATGCTCATATGTATCCGGGTGTATGAGTTTTGGTTAATCAAGGGTGTCAAATAGAGTGAGTCATTCTGGGCAAGGACGGATAACAACTGGATTTGTATCGAATTCGCACAAAAAGTTGCGGCAGTAGCTTCCTTGTGCTAAGTTTTGTGGTGTTGGAGTGAGTTGATTGCCTCAAGAGTGATCAAGATTTGTGTTGTGTACATTGGCTTTAATCTTATCAATAGGCAATTGCATGAAGTGTACGGGAGTTCAGCTACTTATGGGTAGACACGAATTGTTTTGGCGAATTCATCTACAGATCCTGGGCTTGCATCTCCCAGTCTTGATGCGAATGCAGCTTAATTCCAGATCATGGAGAAGATGCTTGACAAGAATGGTCTTGCATCAAGAATAGATTTTATATTGCAAACAATTAGTTAGAAGGTTTGGGGATAGGCTTGTTCCAATTCGTTCGGAATTAAACATGACTTTGCCTATTGGCACTCTTCTTTGCAATACCTGTTGTCTTAAGTCGGTCTTCAGTTATGATTTATCAAAAAGGCTAGCACTTGAATATCACGGAGTCTTTTGATTGGGTCAGGCCATCAATCCCATTGCAATCACAAGGGAGTGATTGTCACCGACATATACCATACTGCCCAGGATTTTATCAACAACTCCGAATCTCATCCCGAAATGTCATGAATGCAAGCACTAACAAGCGATTTGATGTGGCCGAATACATGGAACGGATGGGCCAGAATGCTAGGGTCGTTTCATCACAGTTGGCAGGACTAGGCCAGGAACAGAAAAACCATGCTCTTGAGTGTATCGCCCGCTCAATCGAAACACAGACCGGGAAGATACTCAAGGAGAATGCCCGCGACATGGCTTCAGCTGAATGCAATAATCTGTCGCCAGCTTTGAAAGACAGACTCTACCTTGACGAGCCTCGGCTTGCGTCTACCGTATCGGGTTGTCGTCAGGTTGCAACATTACCGGACCCAGTCGGTGAGATGACGCAACCAGTTCAGCAACCAAGTGGACTTGAAATCAGGCAAATGCGGGTACCATTGGGGGTAGTGGGAATCATTTATGAATCTCGCCCGAATGTAACGGTTGATGCTGCAGTGCTCTGCTTCAAGTCGGGCAATGCATGCATCCTGCGAGGCGGGTCCGAGGCTTTTAATTCAAACATGGCCTTGGCGAACTGTATCAGAAAGGGGTTAATTGATGCAGGCTTGAGCACTCACTGCATTCAGCTTATAGAAACCACGGATCGTGCTGCCGTCGATTGCCTGGCCAGAATGGATCAGCATATCGATATTATTGTCCCGCGCGGAGGGAAAGGACTCATTCAGCATATCAGTGAGCACGCAACAGTTCCTGTGATCAAGCATCTGGATGGGATTTGTCATGTTTACATTGATGGCGATGCTGATATTCAAAAGGCAATTCGGGTAGCCTATAATGCGAAGGCTCGCCGATATGGAATATGCGGTGCGATGGAGACTTTGCTGGTAGCAGAGAGTATCGCGCCAAAAGTATTGCCTGAACTTTGCCAACAATACCATGACAAGGGGATTGAGATTCGCGGATGTGAGCGTTCACGGCAACTCGTCGATGGGCTTGTGCCTGCCATTGATCAGGATTGGACCACCGAGTATCTCGATGCTATCCTGTCGGTACAGATTGTTGACGGTCTGGAGCAGGCTATTTCACATATTGAAACTTATGGATCAGGACACACCGATGCAATCATCACCGAGAATCCAGAAAGTCAGAAAGATTTCATGAGACGGGTCGATTCAAGTTCTGTGATGATTAACACATCGACGCAATTTGCCGATGGATTCGAATACGGCTTGGGAGCAGAAATCGGCATCAGCACCGACAAATTGCATGTGCGCGGTCCGGTCGGTCTTGAGGGGTTAACCAGCCAGAAATATATTGTAAGTAGCGATGGCTTGACCAGAGATTGAACATGTTGTTCCTGCATAAAACACAGAATAGACATTACAGGTCGGCATGATGAATTCAATATCACGTCAACTGATTCGATCAAGGGTAGTTGTATGCATGAAAACCTTTGATGCATCTTCAAAATTCGGAAGATTCCCTGATAATTGGATTGCACATCGTCATTTATCTTCTTCCTGCCAGCATATGGATTTCTACCCGAGTGAACAAGGCTTAGTGGGAAGCTAAACTGTCCGTTGAAATAGGCTCATTCAGATTTATAGTCTTTTCCAATGTGAACTGAGCCTGAGCGATTCCGATTTGCCGTTTCGGGGTCCGAGTATGGGATCATCAGGCGGTGATTATCATTCTGGAAACAAAAAAGTGAACACGCTCGAACAGGTCAGGGTATCGGTCCAGTCGACTGCCGGTCGATGGACCGCAAATTGGCCCATGCCTTCATTCTCGATATGTTGGTGCGGTTCCAATACCGCAAATGCAATCGCTCGGACAAGGGTTTGCTGAGGACATGCATGACCATGCCAAGCGGTTTCTCCCGATCCCGGACAACCCCTCTGGTCGCGCAGCATGTCGAGACCGGCAAGATTGTTGACCGTCGCCTGCATGGTCCCGTCAAGCCGTTCTCGAAACGCCATGCGGATTCCGATATCCGATTGCTGGCGAAGGTCGGCGAATCGCCTGGACAGATATCCGGTCCGGGGCTACGAGTTATGGCCGAAAGTAGTGTGCGGGGGACGAGGTTCATCCAGCGGCTACCGTTTCCTGTTGTGACTGCACCTCGATACCGTCCCGGAATGGCATGCCCTCGATGACCCAGGCGAGCTGCCGGTACCCGCGCAGTCTGCGCCACCGGGTTTCGGCACGCTGGCGGTCCTGCACACCCGGCAGCGC
>JAPYNK010000153.1 GCA_028285825.1 Arenicellales bacterium
CCGAGTCTCTTGATGCCATAGAGCATTTTTTCCCTGTAGGCATCGTATTCGGTCATCATTGACATATCGGGGTCGCACAATAGATCGAACGGCAGTTCATGCTTGCTGATGAATTTAGTGTGTGATTTGGCATGGTCTGGGGAGACTCCCAGAACTACTGCGCCCGTTGCGATGATGTCTTCCCAGATATTTCTGAAGTTGCAGGCTTGTTTTGTGCAGCCCGGCGTGTTGTCTTTGGGGTAAAAGTACAGGATCACGTCCTTGCCGCGAAATTCCTTGAGTGAGCGTGGCTTGTCATGCTGATCGTTCAATACGAAATCCGGGGCAGGTTTTCCAACTTCAATAGTCATGATGGTTCGTTCTGATAGGTGGATTGGCGAGCAGGATGGCTCGTGAAATTATTATTGATTCATGAATTATATCCTATGGTGTTTTGATGAATGCCCGGATTTTTAGTCCTCGGAAGGTTCAGCTTCATTGCACTTCTCCAGGAGTTAACCTGGATAAATGCGGCAGTTCAAGCTCAAGAGGAGATTATGAAAAGGAAGACATATACGTCTCAATCAGTCATATCAGAAGAATGACATTCCATTTTGACATATCTTTTCATGGCTGTTCAATGGGGTTGTTCAGCCCCAGGCGGGAGAAGAGGGTTCACATTGAACAACAAGACGGTGCAATCGGGTACAATCGCAATCAACAGTAATCGGTCTTTCAGATGAGCTTGACTTTTTTAGAATTTGAAAAGCCAATTGAGGATCTTGAGCAAAAAATCGCCGAGTTACAGCGTATTAGTAAAGATGGTGATCTGAGCCTGGAACAGGAGATAGCGCGGTTGCGTCATCGAAGTCGCGAGCAGACTCGTGAAATTTTCTCTAGACTGGGGGCTTGGCAGATTACCCAGATTGCCAGACATCCCCAGAGACCCTACACCCTGGATTATATTGAGAGAATTGTTGATGATTTTCAGGAAATTCACGGTGACCGAATGTTTTCGGATGATCCGGCTATAGTCTCGGGCCTGGGATTTGTTGATTCGTTTCGCGTTGCAGTGATTGGTCATCAGAAGGGGAGAAATACCGGGGAGCGCACTTATCGCAATTTTGGAATGCCGAAACCGGAGGGCTACCGCAAGGCGCAACGTGTCATGGAGCTCGCCGAACGATTCAATTTGCCAGTGGTTACCTTTATCGATACACCAGGTGCTTATCCTGGAGTCGGTGCAGAAGAGCGCGGACAGAGCCATGCCATTGCCAGTGTCATCCAGTTAATGACCCATATTGCAACACCGATTGTCTCAATAGTCATCGGGGAGGGGGGGTCAGGAGGAGCATTGGCGATTGGCGTATGCGATAAGCTGATCATGCTCCAGTACTCAACATATTCCGTGATTTCTCCTGAAGGTTGTGCATCCATATTATGGAAAAGTGCTGACAAGGCAGATCAGGCCGCCGAGGCGATGGGAATGACCACTGGTGACTTGGAGAAACTCGGTCTGATTGATGAGGTTGTGAACGAGCCTCTGGGGGGTGCCCATCGAGATTATGATGCCGTTGCCAGCTCTGTGAAGCTATCGCTTTCTGCAGCATTGGGCTCACTGGACCGGATTCCGCTTGATGAATTACTGGAAAGACGTTATTGCCGTCTAATGGAATTTGGTGCCCTCAAGTCGAAAAAATAATGCCGGTATTTTGAATTTCTCTCCTGAAGGCCTGGAGCAAATCCTGTTCGCCGACCTGGAGGTTCGCAAACCCCAAAAGATCATTATTGCCTACAGCGGAGGGTGCGATTCACAGGTTCTTCTTCATGGCATGTCCATTATCGCCAGAAAGCATCAGGGTCTTACGGTAATCGCGGCACATTACGATCACGGTATCGAAGAAAACTCGGAGAATTGGGTTGAAAACTGCCGTCATTGGGCAGGGCAACTTGGAGTGGAATTTGTCTCAAGCAGTGCTGGTGATGCGCTGAAGAACACTGCAAATGTAGAGGCATTGGGTCGTGAACTTCGTTACCGCTGGCTGGCATGCCTGGCAGATCCCGATGGTGTGGTTGTGACTGCACATCATGCGGACGATCAGGCTGAAACGTTTCTGAATCGAATGTTTCGTGGCGGTGATTTTTCGCAATTGGCAGGTATTCGTTCTTCAAGGCCAATTCTGCACGGTTCTTCGGTTCAACTGATTAGGCCTTTACTCGATTTTACCAAACAGCAGATTCAATGCTACGCAAAGCGACATGGCCTGGACTGGCTTGATGATCCTTCCAATGCCCGGAATGATGCCGATCGGAATTATTTGCGAAATTGCCTGCTACCCGCTTTTTATTCAAGGGGGCGGATTACCAGGGAGCGACTGATTCAGGCTACGGTGTACTGCCGTCAGATCAGTCAGAATTATGAAAGATCGCTGTCGAAAATTTTTTCGGAGGTTGCCGTGTCCGATGCAAGGAGCGTCTTGTGTCTTGCCGACCCTATTGATCTGTCCAATATTGGCCTGGACGATGCATTGCTGATTTTCGGGTTGACAAGATTCTGGCTGCATCAGTCTGGATGCTCTTCGCCCACCGATAAACAGCTGAATTGTTTGCTTGAACAAATGAAAAGCAGTTCAAGCGGATATGCCGAACTATCACTCAACAAGGCACGAATTCGCTATTTTGATCGCAAGCTTTACTTTACCCGGTCTATTGAAACTGAAATTCCTGGCCCGGGTATTGTTTCATGGAAAGAGGGGGTTGAAAAGCTGGAGGAACTAGGCATTCACTTGAGGTGGTTAAAGAGTGACTCAGGATTGGCAGAAAGCTGGTTCAACCCATCGACTAGGTTGGAGTTTGCCTGGCAATGCGGGCAAAAAATGGTCAGATTGCCGGAGCGGTCAGCATCTTCAATGATTCGAAAACTCCAGCAGCTTCATCGTATCCCTTCCTGGGAGCGTCGCCTTATGCCCTGTATTTTGCATGACGGACATATAGTTTGGGTTTACGGGCTGGGGCTGGTATCGGAATCCGGTTCAGCAAATGTTCAAGAGCAGGGGTATATCCCCTATTTTTTCATGTGATCAGTACCTAGCCTGATGAATATTGCGCTTGTATGGGCTTGACGATGTGCATGGCATTTTTAATATGCGCATAAGTGGTTTGCCTACCAAAGGAATTTTCCTTGCGCAGAAATGCGTTATAGTTACGAACTAAATTCATATTGCGTTTAGGCAATAGTTCAGGTTGCGTATAACCTTTGATCGCGCATAAAGACTTTTGTTGCACACTGTCCATGCAGAGCTCCGTTCATGTGTTCCCTATAGCCGCCCGGCCACTCGGGTTTTTCGGTGGCTTGTATCTCCCTAGCCCTGCAGTCATCGAGGTTTGATCGGTCATGGGTATTGCCATCTCACCGACTCATGAGTAGAACCCGGTACATCTTCATTACCGGTGGGGTTGTATCTTCATTGGGCAAGGGGATCGCTTCTGCTTCCCTGGGAAGTGTGCTTGAAGCCCGTGGACTGAACATTACTCTGCTCAAGCTCGATCCTTACATCAATGTTGACCCTGGAACCATGAGTCCGTTTCAGCATGGTGAGGTGTTTGTAACCGATGACGGGACAGAAACCGACCTGGATCTTGGCCACTATGAGCGCTTTGTTCGGACGGTAATGAGCAAGGACAATAATTTCACAACAGGTCAGATTTATGAAACGGTCATTCGCAAGGAAAGGCAGGGTGATTATCTGGGTGGGACTGTTCAGGTCATCCCGCACATCACAGATGAGATCAAGAATTCAATCTTGAGGGGTTCCAAACAGGCAGATATTGCACTCATTGAAATTGGTGGCACGGTCGGTGATATCGAATCTCTGCCCTTTCTTGAAGCAATACGTCAAATGCGAATCGAGTTGGGCCGCAAATCGACCATGTTCATACACTTGACCCTGGTGCCGGAAATATCTGTCGCTGGTGAAATAAAAACCAAGCCGACTCAGCACTCGGTCAAGGAACTTCGATCAATCGGCATCCAGCCGGATATCCTGTTTTGCCGAGTCAAGAGCATGCTGCCAGACTCGGCCAGAAAGAAAATCGCCCTGTTTACCAACGTTGAGGAATCTGCCGTAATTTCCGGTATCGATGTCGAGAATATCTATGACATTCCCGGCTTGCTCGTGGAACAGAATATGGATGAACTGGTTACTTCCCAGTTCAGGCTTGAAACTCCCAAGGCGGATCTGTCTGCCTGGGAAAAAGTGAGCAAGGCCAGCAGGGAACCAGAACATGAATTGACCATATCAATGGTCGGCAAATACGTAAGCCTTACCGAGTCCTACAAGTCGTTGTCGGAAGCACTGATTCATGCCGGCATTCATACCCGGACCCGGATCGGGATAGACTATGTGGATTCCTCTGAATTGGAGAAGGATGGGAGCGCGGATCATTTGCATGAAACGGATGCGATTCTGATCCCAGGCGGATTCGGGGAGCGGGGTATTGAAGGTATGGTACTGGCCGTAAGGTACGCACGGGAAAACAGGATTCCCTATCTGGGGATTTGCCTGGGCATGCAGGTTGCAATTATCGAATATGCCCGCAATGCGCTCGGTATGGAGGGTGCACATAGTACCGAGTTTGATTCCAGCACGCCATGGCCTGTGATTGCCCTGATTACAGAGTGGATGAATGACCGGGGCGATATTGAGCTTCGCAATGAACAGAGTTCAATGGGTGGAACCATGCGCCTGGGGGGACAGGACATCAAGCTTTCTAACGACTCTCGGTATCACCAAATATACGGAAAAGATGTCATTCGAGAGCGTCATCGCCACCGATACGAGTTCAACAACAACTATCTTGAGAAAATGGCTCGGGCCGGTATGTGCTTTGCGGGATTTTCCCTTGATGGGTTGGTTGAGATCATCGAATTGCCTGATCATCCCTGGTTTGTTGCCTGTCAGTTTCACCCTGAATTTACTTCAACACCCAGAGATGGACATCGAATGTTCAATGAGTATGTCAAGGCAGGATTATTGTATCGTGAATCTCGCCTCGGTTAGCCCTTGCCGATTCAGGTGACATGGTAAAAGAAGAAGTGAAAATCCCGAAATTTACAGGACGGGGTAGCCGGCGATTCTTTCTGTTTGCCGGGCCGTGCGTTATTGAATCGAGAGAAATGGCACTTGAAACAGCTGGAGAATTGAAGGAGATTGCCTCCCGTCTCGACATTGACTTCATCTACAAGTCCTCATTCGACAAGGCCAATCGAACTTCACACCGTTCTCATAGAGGTCCGGGGCGGGAAGAGGGACTTGAAATTCTTGCCGCAGTTCGAGACGAGGTCGGTGTACCGGTCATTACCGACGTTCATAGTGTTGAAGATGTCCATGAGGCTGCGCAATGTGTTGATGTTCTCCAGATCCCGGCTTTTTTATGTCGGCAAACAGACTTGCTTGAAGCATCTGCAGTCAGTGGCAGGCCTGTAAATGTCAAAAAAGGTCAGTTCCTGTCGCATTTGGAAATGGAGCATGTGGCGGGCAAGATCCGGAATGTCAATCCAAGCTGCCCGTTGATGTTGTGTGAGCGAGGCAATAGCTTCGGATACAATAACCTTGTGGTTGACATGCGTGGCCTGCAAATCCTGAAATCACTGGGCTTTCCGGTGGTGTTTGATGCTACCCACTCGGTGCAATTGCCGGGCGCAGCGGGAGAAAAGTCCGGGGGGCAAAGGGAGTTCATTCCGGCACTTGCCCGGGCCGCACTGGCGGTAGGGATTGATGGCCTATTCATGGAAAGTCATCCTGATCCCGATAGTGCATTTAGCGATGGTCCAAACGCATGGCCGCTACAGCAGATGGAAGCGTTGCTCGCTCAACTGATCGCGGTCGATGAATTGACAAAGTCTTTCGACAGTTTGAATATTGACAGATCCTAGTCCCAGTCCAGTAAAATGACATCACGGAGAATCAAGCAAATTACGGCATGGGAATCTCTTGATTCCCGCGGCAACCCCACCGTTTCGGCAGAGGTAGAAACGCAGGATGGAGTTCGAGGCTCGGCAGCTGTGCCCTCGGGGGCATCTACCGGTTCTCTGGAGGCACTTGAACTGCGGGATGGAGATGAATCCCGTTATCTGGGCAAGGGCGTTCAAACTGCGGTGAACAATATCCATTCGCTCATTCAGCCTGAATTGCAGGGCATGGATGTTTTTGATCAGCACGCAATTGATTCATGCCTGATTGGCCTTGATGGCACGGGAACAAAGAGTCGTCTGGGGGCAAATGCGATATTGGCTGTATCCCTGGCTGCAGCTCATGCATCCGCCAATGCGCACGGAATGCCGCTGTTCATGTACCTGGGGGAGTTGTACGGCAACAATGAATACACCTTGCCGATTCCTCAAATGAATATCATCAATGGCGGTGCTCATGCTGATAACTTGATTGATTTTCAGGAATTCATGGTGCTTCCGACAGGATTTGACTCCTACCGGGAAGCTCTTCGTTGCGGGGTCGAAATATTTCATGCGCTGCGATCGGTACTGCTGGACCGTTCCTACTCTACCGGAGTTGGTGATGAGGGAGGGTTCGCGCCGGAGTGCAAGTCTAATGAAGAAGCCATCACACTGGTAATGACTGCCATTGAAAAGGCAGGCTACAGACCACATGACCAGGTAATGATTGGGCTGGATCCGGCGAGTTCCGAATTCTACCGGGATGGACTTTACTGCCTCAAATCAGAAAATGCAGAGTTGTCACGGTTGGGCAATTCTGTTCAGTTGACAGGCGATGACTTGTTTGTGACCAACCCCAAGATATTCGAGAAGGGAATCAAGGAAGGCCTTGGTAATGCAATTCTCGTGAAGATTAATCAAATTGGGACATTATCGGAGACTTTCAAGACCATCAAAATGGCACGAGAATCTTTCTATGGAGTTACAATTTCCCATCGCTCGGGGGAGACGGAGGATACCACCATCGCGGATTTATCCGTTGCGACTGCGGCTGGACAAATCAAGACTGGCTCGCTTTGCCGATCTGAAAGAACAGCCAAGTACAACCGTCTGTCAAGGATTGAGATGTTGCTGGGTGATCGGGCAAAATACTCGGGCACTGACTCTTTTGGACACTTTATCAGGCAATCGAAGACATGAAATTCATAAATTATTTCTCAATGGCTTGTTTGCTGGGACTGGCATACATATTTTTGTTTGGTGATAACAATTTTCTTGAACTTCGCAAACTTGAAAACCAGCTTGAAGCACAAACATCTGAAAACGAGATACTGAAGGCCCGAAATGACAGGCTTATGCGTCAAGTTCTTGCTTACAAGGGAAGTGACAAGGCTGTTGAAGCCATTGCTCGTTCTGAACTCGGGTTAATCAAGGAAGGCGAAGTTTTCTATCAGATCGTCGAAATTCAAGAGATGGAAAGCGATTCCTTTTGACGTGGAATGATTCTTCAAGGGATGACAAGTCGATGAGGGTTGCAGGGAGCAATCCGTGTTCAGACAGGTGTTGGGCTAGACTTCTATCTTGACGCATGGCGCACGGCTTGTTGTACTGTTCCCCTGAGTCATGGAACGGTAAGGGAATAGCGTCTTCGAATGCCTGCGACGTATACATGTCGTTGGAGAATCCAGCTTCCTCAATGTGCCATGAATACACGGTTTTACCACATGTTCTTTCAATATAATGCGATCTTCAGTAAATCATGGAACATGCATGAAAATCCCTGTCTGACTCGTCTTATTGGGGAGTAGACACGACTGCTTCACGGTTGGAGCAGTGTCAAAAACCGGTCATGCATATCCAGCCTGCTCGGCAGATGATCATTCGACTGGCAGCACATAGGGCAAACTCCCGAAAGACAGTTCCGGGCCATCGCCCGAGTTCAAGCAGGCTGCTGGGTGTTTGCCATTAACATACTTGAGCATTGCCGAGAGTAGCACTACATTCCGTTTGCATTGAACAGCATCAATGACCAGGCCCGCTTTCTTTTCGGGCTGACCTTTTTCAAAGAGCGTTTCTCCCGGGGCAATCATCTTTTCACTGACCACGCTCGCTACGCACAGTCGATATTTTGATTTTCCAAGATATCGAAGACGGGCAATAATTTCCTGTCCAGGATAACACCCTTTGCTGAAGCTGATTCCGGATACAAGATCCATGTTGAGGTGCTGAGGAATACACTGCTCGATGGTCTTAGCGTAAACCTGAGGCAGCCCAGACAGAATATCGCACAGTTTCCAGTAATCCGAGTCAAGGACATTGTCGAGTTGATCAACCTTGCCGTAGAGTTTTTTTGGATCGCCAATGACAATATCCCGTTTTATGTAACCGGCAAAGCTGTACGCTGACAAGTCGGTTAATGTGTTCCTTTCCCCTAGCAGTCCGATCATTGCCTGCTCTTCTTCTACATCTATTGTGACTTTCGCTCTCATCACATAGATTCTGAGACGCTTGATCAGTGCATCCGACAAGTCGCCAGGCATTATCATCCAATAGCCGCCATCAGGCCTCTTCACTAGATACAGCATGGCGAGTACTCGGCCCTTTGGGTTGCAATAAGCATTCAGCTGGACCTGGGCATTCTTGATCTTGGAAATGTCGTTGCTAAACTGATTCTGAAGAAATTTCCCTGCATCGGAACCGCCAACTGAAACCAGGATAAAGTGATCAAGCAAGAATCCGCAGGATAGGGTTACGGCACTGCTCAAAATTGATGAATAGTCGGAATCAGCCGGGCTGGTCAGTGGTGAATGGATTTGAAGT
>JAPYNK010000154.1 GCA_028285825.1 Arenicellales bacterium
GGGATTTACTGCACTGAAAATGCCCAAGCCTGAAGGGCTATTTCGATATCCGGGTCAATCCATGCATATAGGGACGCAACACTTCTGGAACCTCAATGCTGCCATCTTGATTCTGATAGTTTTCCATCACGCCAATCAATGCGCGACCCACCGCAACCCCCGACCCGTTTAAGGTATGCAGCAATTCGGGTTTGCCAGTCTCCGGGTTTCGCCATCTCGCCTTCATGCGCCTCGCCTGAAAATCTTCAGTATTGCTGCATGAGGAAATTTCCCGATAGAGTTGCTGGCTCGGCAGCCATACCTCGATATCATAGGTTTTTGAGGCAGCAAACCCCATATCACCAGTACACAATGTAATGATTCGATACGGTAAGCCAAGCTTCTGCAAAATGGTTTCGGCATGGCCTGTCATGATCTCCAGAGACTCATAGGATTCATCCGGCCGGACCGCATGCACCAATTCCACTTTCTCAAACTGATGCTGCCGGATCATGCCCCGGGTATCGCGGCCATAGGAACCCGCTTCCCTACGAAAGCAGGCAGTATGCGCAACCAGGCGCATCGGCAATTCGGCATCTTCAACTATCCGGCCAGCAACCGCATTGGTCAGCGGCACCTCTGCCGTCGGTATCAGGTATAGAGGCGGATCTTCCGAGGTCTTGAACTGATCTTCCTCAAATTTCGGCAACTGCCCTGTCCCGAACAGGCTGCCCTTATTGACCAGCAAGGGCACATTGGTCTCTGAATATCCATGCTCACGAACATGAGTGTCCAGCATGAATTGGGCAAGTGCCCGATGCAATCCCGCCAGTACTCCCTTCAGTACAACAAACCGGGAACCGGCAATTTTGCCCGCAAACCCGTAATCCATCATCCCCAACGACTCGCCCAGATCGACATGATCCCTGAAGGAAAAGTCGGAGACTCTCGGCATCCCCCAGTGCCGGACTTCGACATTGCCTTCTTCATTCATGCCAAGAGGAACGCTTTCGTGGGCCAGGTTGGGAATCTCGCCCAACATCGCCTGAAGCTCCAACTGAACCTCCGACAATGCAGAACTCCGAAACTTGATGTCATCACCCAGCGTGGATACCTCATGCATCAGGTCACCGGCATCGTCTCCCCGGGATTTGGCAATGCCTATGTCCCTGGAGATTTTGTTGCGACGTGCCTGGAGTTCCTCAGTCTGCTCCTGCAGGTTCTTCCGTCGATGCTCCAGTTCATGATACTTTTCAACATCGAACTCATAACCGCGCCACCTGAGCTTTTCAACCAGCGCATCCAGATCCTGTCGCAGTGATTTCGGATCAAGCATCGGAATTCATGAATAATCGGAACGAATCAAGATGCCGGCATGTCCAGAAACGGGAACGGGAACTCACGGTGACTACGATTCGAGAAGCCCGAACTCATCAATGACGTCTACTCCTTCGGGCGGAATGAATTCGAACACGGAATCAGGAATCGCAATATTCTCGCTCATTTCATGAAAAACAATTCGCGTACGCTGCTCGAGGTGGTCAACAAGCTCCATCAGTCGCAGACGATTGTCTTCAAAACCAATGCGAATTTCCCGAAATTCATTTTCGTCATCCAGGGCTACAAGATTCACCCAGTCATAGGGCCCCTGTGTTCCAATATCGATGATGGAAAAATTGTCTTCGAGATCCTGAGATCCTGACAGCAGTACCGCTGGGGAACGTCCAATCGCCTCATCCTGAGGTCGCAGGCTGACCTGTTCAAGATCAATATCGTAAATCCAGACCCGTTCCCCATCGCCGACGATTTCCTGAAGGTCGGGATATTCATAGTTCCAGCGAAACAAGCCGGGCCTTTCCACCCAGACCTTGCCCCGGCCTCTGTCCAGTTCGGTTAATGTCTCGTCCAGAATCACTTGCCCAAATTCCGCTTCAAAACTGTTTATCTCGTCAAAGAAATAGTTCAGCGAATCCAGGCCCGGACTTGCCTTGACAGCCTGAGCCAGAATGAGGCAGTAGATTACGGCAAGCCAGAATGCAGAGGTTTTCAAAGTACGTTTCATGATTTTCCTATTGCGGCGGTGGAGGTGCAAGCACAGTCCTCTTCCCATTGTCAGCAGCGGATACAACACCACTGTTTTCCATTGACTCGATCATCCGAGCAGCCCGATTGTACCCGACTCGAAGCGCACGCTGTACAGCGGATATCGAAGCCTTGCGCGTCTTGGTGACAAAACTAACCGCATCATCATAGAGTGGATCGGCTTCACCATCACCATCGGCAACCTCTTCCCCATTGCCTGAAGCAGTGCCATGATCCCCTTCGGTGATATCCTCCCGATATTCCGCCTGCATCGACTTTTTCACTTTCGCTACTACCCGACCGACTTCTTGATCGGAAACGAATGAACCATGTACCCGCTGGGTGAAGCCAGAACCTGGCGGCAGAAACAGCATGTCTCCTTGCCCAAGCAGTGTTTCTGCGCCGATTTGATCAAGAACCGTGCGCGAATCAACCTTGGAAGATACCTGAAAAGCTATTCGAGTCGGTATGTTTGCCTTGATCAGACCGGTCACCACATCCACCGACGGACGCTGGGTGGCTAGCACCAGATGAATGCCGGCAGCACGCGCTCTCTGGGCAATTCTGATAATCACTTCCTCAACTTTCTTGCCGGCGACCATCATCAAGTCTGCCAGCTCATCTACAATGACTACTATGTAGGGCAGGGGCTCAAGCTGAACCGGTTCATCATCATTCGATTCCGGCTCGAATAACGGTTCCCCCTTGCCGCGAGCCAATTCCACCTTGCGATTGAAGCCGGAAATGTTCCTGACCTTCAAGGCAGCCATTAGCCTGAACCGGCGATCCATTTCGCCAATACACCACCTGAGCGCATTGGCGGCCTTGTTCATGTCCGTCACCACAGGTGTCAATAAGTGCGGTATGCCGTCATAGACGGATAATTCCAGAAACTTCGGATCAACCATGATCATCCTCACCTGTCTGGGCGAGGACTTGTAAAGGATGCTCAAGATCAAGGCATTCACGCAGACCGACTTCCCGGAACCGGTCGTACCGGCAATCAGGATATGCGGCATCTTCATGAGATTGGCAACCACCGGTTTGCCGGCAATGTCCTTTCCCAGCACCATGGTCAGCGGAGATGTGCTCCGCTCATATTCATCGGACGACAAACCATCCACAAGACGGACAATTTCACGATTCTGGTTTGGGACCTCAATCCCGATTACCGTCTTGCCAGGGATATTCTCGACAACCCTGACACTTGCAACCGATAGGGAGCGAGCCAGATCCTTGGACAAGCCAACAATGAGGCTAGCCTTGATGCCAGGAGACAGCTCTATCTCGAAACGCGTAATCACGGGACCGGGCTGCACTTCCTCTACAGTCGCTTCAACATTAAAGTCCTTGAGTTTCTTGATGAGCAATCTGGACATCATTTGCAGTGATTCCTGACTGTATCCCTGATTGTCCTCTACGGTTACATCAAGCAACGATAATTCGGGCAAGCCTCCTGCATCGTCCGCACTGCCCAGCAGGCTTTCCTGAGCCTCCTCCAGCTTTCGGGTACTCTGCTTGGGAGCGGGTGGCTGAGGAATAATCGCCGGGGGTTTCCGTTCTTGCATGGACGCTTCAAATTCCCTGACCGCCATGCTCCGTTGCTTCCTGGTCTTGAGACCGGTCATGCGATCCCTGGACACTTCCGTGCCCTTGCGAGTCAGCTCGATCATTCGAAACACTTCATAGCCAATTCTGTCCATGACTGCAAACCACGAAATATGCATCACAATCGATAGGCCACCAATCAACAGCACCAGGAATAGCAATGAGGCGCCAACGACGCCAAAAGCAGAGTAAAGGAAGGAACTCAGGAATTCCCCCATCAATCCGCCTGCAGAAAAAGCCTCTGCACCGATCGATTTGGAAAAATAGAGACTTTCCAGGCCACTGCTCCCCATCAGGGCCGAAATGAATCCGGTCAGTATTACCAGCGTCCCGCTGTAAGAGCGATTCGTCAATACACGCTTCCAGTAGGAAAAGAAGATGATTGCCCCGCAAAGAAACAGAAGAAAATAGGCAGAGCGCCCCAGCACGTAGAACATGGCATCAGCGATCCAGGCACCGACCTTGCCGCCCAGATTGCCAATGTAGCCCGTAGCCGACTGGCCCGCGAGATCATCCGGCGAATAGCTGATCAGCGAAATCAGCAGATACCCGGCCAGAAAGACTAGAACGATTAACTTCAGTTCCCGAAACAGTAATAGGAGTTTGTCTGAAATCGCTAGTTTGCGATTGGAGTCCTGCCGTTTTCGATTGTTGGTTTTTACCCTGGCCACAGATGGAAATGTAACGATTTGCTGTGCAGGATTTTAGCAGAAACGATATAAATCCCATGCATGACTGTTTCGAATCTGGCTCCCGGGGTTTTGCGTTCATTGCAACACCAATGAGGAAACAACCTCGACATAGACGCTTTGATCCTCGAGTTTTACCTGCAGGGGAATCAGCAATTGATTAATGCATGGGCCACCGACACATCTGCCTGTTTCCGGTTCAAACACTGCACCATGGGTTGCACAAATCAGATACTGCCCGGATTCATCAAACAGCTCACCGGGAACCCAGTCCAGCTTCGAACCATTGTGAGGGCAATGATTAACATAGGCATAAATCCGCTCACCTCGCTTGATTACGAAGCCACTCAGGAACTTTGACCGATCGATATCAAAAGTGATTGTTGCACCCCTTTTCTCAAGTCTTTCAACCGAGCCAACACGGATCCACCGCCCTGATTTTGGTGTACTGCTCACCGCTCAGCACAGAGTTTCAACGATATCGGCAAAGCTTTCTGCCAAATTCCAAATGCTCAGGGGTGCCAGCTGCTCTCTCGAATGTGAACCATAAGCCACCCCCCACGCGTCCATGCCTGCACTGGCAGCCATTTCAAGATCAAATGTCGTATCACCAATCATCACGGCTTCATGGCTTGAAATGCCGATGAAAGCGAGGGTTTTCTGCAACATTTCGGGATGTGGCTTGGGCTCTCCCTGATCGCCGCACCGAGTATACACAAAGTACTCTGCAAGTCCGGTTTCCCGTAAGATACCTTGCAGGCCGTTTGCCGACTTGCCCGTGGCGACACTCAACAGGTATCCTGCTCTGCCCAGCCGACCCAGACCTTGCCTGACCCCGCCGAACAACATCATCGGCGTATTGTCCTTCACGCTCCAGTACTCACTGTAGCTTGTTGCCAGTCGCGAGTTCAATGCTGACGGGTTTTCGGGATACAGTCGCGTAAAACTCTCCATAATACTCAACCCAATCAGCTCGGCCACCTGATCAGGTTCAGGGGGTGCGAGGCCATGATCGCATGCAGCTCCGGTATAGCAATTGACAATCTTGTCTCTGGAATCCATGAGCGTACCATCCCAGTCAAAAACCAGCAGGCGGTAAGGATTCATTGTTTCAGTGACCACTTCCCGGCTCCAGCAAATCAAGAATGTTTTGCAGCGTTTCCGGCAGAGGCGCGGTGACTGTAACCGGCAAGTCATCCAGATCATAAAAGCGGATACGGTGTGCATGCAGAAATAATCGATTCAATCCCAGTTTTTTCATGCCCTGATTGAACTGACGGTCTCCATAGCGTTTATCCCCCGCGACCGGAAAGCCCGATTCAGAGCAATGGACTCGAGCCTGGTGCATTCTTCCGGTAATCAGGTCAATCCTGAGCAGTGAAGCATTTTCAAAACGTCGCTCAACATTCAGGATTGACTGCGCAGCTCGACCCTGCTCATCCGGTCTAACCCTGTGATCCGAAGATTTGGTTTTCCCCAAAGCAATGCGAATATCCATTTGCCGGCTCACCGGACTGCCTCGCACCAAAGCCAGATACTGTTTCTGGACCCGCCGGGAAGAAGCCATATCCCGGTGGATCTTGAGCAGCATTCTTCTTGATTTAGCCAGCAGCAGGCACCCTGAGGTCCCAAGATCGAGTCTGTGTATCAGGTGGAGCCGCGTTTTCGGATTCATTCGGTCTTGCATAATCTCAATCAACCCGTAATCATGCCGGGTACCGGGATGCACAGCCAACCCAGAAGGCTTGTTGACAACCAGCAGACCGTCATCTTCGTGAACAACCGGAATCGCCCATGATTTTCCAGCTTTCCTGTCCGCTTTTCTGATTGAGTTCTGCCTGTTGATCGGGGGGATTCGGACTTTGTCGCCAATGCATACCCTGCTTTCTGCCTTGACCCTCCCGCCATTAATCCGAACTTCCCCGCTTCGAATCGCCCTGTATATTCGTGATTTGGGAACCCCCTTGAGCACCTTGATCAGAAAATTGTCAATACGCTGCCCATCATCAGCCTCACTCACTCCACTGACTTGAACACCTTTTCCGGTATCGAATTTATTCACGGCCTTCTCTCTTGTTCACTGAGTCTGGTTTTGATCGAGGGTCCGTTCCGGTTGCGGATACTGCTGACATTCGGAAAAAATTCGCTTGGCGCAATTTTTGCAGATCTCGGGATTGAGATGTTGAAATATCCCGGCAACTGCATCGTGCTTTGAATGGAAAATATTGTTTTGTCCAATGTAATCGAGATACCCCCCGCGCTTCATCACCTTGTTGGCATTTCTCTTCAGCCGGTACAAATACAAATCACCGCCACTCTTCCTGCGTTCCCGTGTTTCATGAAACAGCAATTCGGCCCCTGCCCAGTCAATCTGGTTAATGCCCTTGGATAATATCAGCAGGTGCTTCTGCTCGGGATAATGCTCACGATACAGGCTTAGCATCTCGCGCACATAGGTGACCGACCCAAAATAAATCGAATCCTCGATGCGCAGTATTTTAAGTTGGGGACACTCAGGAGCAGAAATTCCCGAGGTAAATTTTCGGTTGGGCAGGGTGCTGTCCGGCACACGGGACTCGATACGCGGTCGCGAAGTCTTGCGCAGGTAAATCATCAGGGACATGATCACCCCCAGTAAAATCGCAAATTCCAGCTTGAATAAAATTGTGCTGACAAAGGTTACGCCCACTATCGCCGCTTCCATCCGGTCAGCGGTAAACAGCAATTTCAATTGGGCCAGATTGATCAACCTGAGTGCAACCAGAATCAGTAATGCAGCAACGGATGCGACCGGTAAAAATGCAGTCAAGGGCGCAACCAGCAAGATCAACGGTATCAACAGGACCCCCGCAATAATGGCGGAGAGCGGCGTTTTTCCTCCTGCATCATAGTTGGCGGCACTTCGGTTAAACGAGCCGGTCGCCACATAGGACGAGAAAAAACTGCCGACAATATTGGACAGACCCTGACCATAAAACTCCTGATTGCTATTCACGGCCTGACCGGATTTGAGAGCCAGGGACCTAGAAATCGACACCGCTTCCGTCAAGGCAAACAGGGTCATGGCCAATGCCAGAGGATACGGTTCAATATCACCGCAATCAGGCTGCCAATCACAAGCGCACCAATCATGCCCGGGTACTTAGGCCATTTCTTCTGAAAAAACAGGGATGCGCCAATCGTAATCAGGCTGATCAACAGCACCAGCGGATGAAAAGCCTCCCAGTTTTGCATCAGGTACAGGACCGACTCGTAAAGGTTGTTTTGCTCGGGAAAATCCAGTCCCAGAAAATCCTTGAGCTGCTTGGCAACAATCAACAAGGCAGCTCCGGCGGTAAATCCGACAATGACCGAATGGGATATGAAATTAACCAGCACCCCCATCCTGAGCAAGGCCATGGCAAACTGCGTGATGCCAACCATGAACGCCAGGGTGATCGCCAGTGTCACATACTCCTGACTGCCCGGTACGGCCAATACGCTTAATGAGGAATACATGATCACGGAAGCGGCAGTGGTTGGCCCGGAAATCAGGTGCCATGACGAACCAAACAGGGCAGCCACAATCGCGGGCACAATACTTGCATACAGACCATATTCAAGCGGCATGCCGGCAATCGCGGCAAACGCCACCCCCTGAGGCAGGACAATCGCCGCCCCCGTCAAACCAGCCGAGAAGTCAGCTCGAACTGTCTCACGATCGAGTTTCCCACACCAGCGCAGAAATGGAAACAGCTTCCTTGACGAAGTGCGCAAACGCTTCATGCGAAGATTCAGGTGACTTTCCCGCTTGAATTCATCATTTCATGCCCAGCTTGAAAAACCGATCGGAAAAAATTCAATGAATCAGCAAGGCTACACCGGCAACGCCAAGAATAAACGCATAGCCCCACAGTCCATTTCGAATCAGTGACCGAAGCAGGGTTTCGTTGGAATCGGCCATGGCCCATGATATCAATACCCAGAATGGGATCGTGTAGAGCAAGAATGAAGGCAAGCCTGTCAGACCGGTCCAGACTACAACCTGATGCAGGAATATCGAACCAAGGCCAAAAGCGACGAAAACAAGCAGCAGCGAAAGTACGCTTGAACTGTTGGACTTGACTAGCCTATCAAGTATCATATCCACCTCATGAAAATGTACTGTAAACTCCTTACTATCATAATCCCATCTGGCCCGCCAAACATCAGGATTTTTTATCATGCGACACTACGATACCGCTTTGTTGCGAGACATTGACCACAGGCATTACTACCATCCTTTTACCAATCATCCCGAAATGTGGTCAAAGGGCACGCGAATTATTACTCGCGCCGACAATGTCTACATCCATGATAGCGATGGCAATCGCTATCTGGATGCGATGAGCGGATTATGGTGCGTCAATATAGGATATGGAAGGCACGAACTTGCAGAAACCGCCAAACTGCAAATGGAGCATTTTCGGGTGCTCGGGCTCCGATGCCAACGACACCATAGTACGCCTGGTCAGACACTACTGGGCCTGTCAGGGTCATCCTGACAGGAACATTATCGTCAGCCGCAAGAATGCCTATCATGGCTCGACCATTGCCGGAACAAGCCTTGGCGGCATGTCCTCCATGCATTCGCAAGGCGGATTGCCAATACCCAACATCATGCACATTAATCAGCCCTATTACTATCGTGAGGGCGAAGGGATGACCCCCTGGGAATTCGGACTGGAGTGCGCCCGCGAACTCGAAGCACTGATACTCGAGACCGGGCCGGACCGGATTGCGGCCTTTATTGGCGAACCCATTCAAGGGGCTGGTGGCGTGATTATTCCTCCCGAGAGCTACTGGCCGGAAATCAACCGAATCTGCAGAAAATATGACGTACTCCTCTGTGCAGACGAAGTAATATGCGGATTTGGTCGAACCGGCAACTGGTTCGGTTCCCAGACTCTCGGCATTGATGCCGATGTCCTAACCCTTGCCAAAGGCCTGTCTTCCGGATACCAGCCAATCAGCGCAGTGGTCTTTTCCGAGAAAATCGGCGAGATGCTCGATAAAAAAGGTGGGGAATTCACGCATGGCTACACTTATTCCGGGCATCCAGTTGCCTGTGCAGTTGCCCTGAAGAACCTCCAGATCATGCGCGATGAAAGGATTATTGAACATGCCAGGGAACATACCATGGACTACCTGCAATCCAAAATCGTCCTGCTCGGCAAGCATCCGCTGATCGGCGAAGCAAGAGGTTGCGGGTTCCTGGGTGCGCTGGAACTCGTCAAGGATACCGAAACGAGGGAGAAGTTTGACGACAATGCCACTGCTGGAAAAACATGTCGCGACATCGCTCTCAATAATGGCATCGTTATCCGAGCCATCGGCGATAGCATGGTTATGTGCCCGCCTCTTGTCATTACCCGTGAGCAAATTGACGAGATGTACGGGCTGATCCTCGAGACATTGAATCAGACCCAGCATGCCCTGAATCAATAACGGCGGGTCCACAAGGACATTCGGGATCCCTGTTCCAAACCCTGGATCACTGTGCCAATCTGATGATGCGATCAGCCCGGCCTGTACAACCGGATGCGGCAAAACCCGGCACTTTTTCCAATGGCGATCTGCAGCAAGCCAATGGAATCCAGAAAATCTTCTGCGATGGCTATTGGATCCGCTACTATGAACCGCCGCCCGAATCATTCAGCGCCAAGAAACAGTTGCTGGATGCCCTGACCCGCAGAACCTTTCACCATACCGAGCCTGGCATTAACACGCCCGGCGATCGCCTTGACCAGGTACGCAGGGCCTATCTTGAGGAAACCGACCCGCAGCGCAAGCGAGTCAATGCAGCAATGCTGGCCGGATCACTCTTCAATCGGGCAACCGACATCTTTACGGCAATTGTCGATCTTGAAGAACGCGGAATCGTAATCACCGAAGACGATGATCTGATGAAACAATGCGAAAGATGCCTGAACGAAGCCCTGTCGTTATGCGACAATGTCAAGCATTACAGCGGCGAAGAAGGGGTCGATGAATTGTGGGGAGAGCCAGTCAAGGTTTTCACCATGTCAATTGCCGATTACTATCTCAGTCGATACCGGAAAATCGCCCAAGCCATGAAGGAAATCGACCAGATTGGAGAAATCATCAACGTGACGATCTGTGCTCTTCCCTGGTTCAAGGGGTCGTATCCGCTGATTGAAGGCTTTATCCAAGTCGCCAAATCTGAAAGCGAAGTATTGAGAAGCGACCCCGACTACCTGCGCATCTGGCCTGAATTTGTCGCCGACGGCGAGAAGATTCTCAACTTCCAGCCCCATATCCCGGAGGACGCCAGCACCTCTCTGGAACGACACATCAAGCGTGGATTCAATCTACTCTGTGCCGGCAAGAACCTCATCACCTGGATAGCCAATATCCGCGTACCAATGCCGGTCAGCACCGAGCAGTATTTGAAAAAATGCGAAGAATACCGGGAAAACACTCTAAAATTCCCGGAATAATCCGAATTATGGTCATGGCGAAAACCTTGAGTGCCAACCTAAAAAAAACCGCTCTATACGAGCGACACCTAAAAGCCAGCGCAAAAATGGTGCCGTTTGCCGGCTACGCGATGCCCGTCAGTTATCCCTCCGGGATTATTCAGGAACATCAACACACCCGTAAGCATGCCGGGCTCTTTGATGTCTCACACATGGGACAAATTCGCATTGAAGGGGAGAATTGCGCAGAACTGCTTGAAACCCTGATGCCATCTGACTTGATCGGACTTTCACTTCAACAACTTCGTTACTCGCTGCTGCTTAACGAACGAGGCGGCATACTCGATGACCTGATTATAATGCGAACGGATCCTCAGGCGTTTGTCCTCATCGTCAACGCAGCCTGCAAGCATCGGGACCTTGAACACCTGGAGAGCCGGCTCGGGGCTCAACTCCGTATTTCCATGATTCCCGGAAAAACCCTCCTGGCCCTGCAGGGACCCGAAAGCGCCTCGGTTATGCAGGGGCTGGGACAACAGACCTCCGATATGGGGTTTATGAAAATCCGAGACATGAATCTTGCAGATATTCCCTGCCATGTATCCCGGTCGGGCTATACCGGAGAAGACGGATTCGAAATATCCGTTGAGGATGAATTTGCCAATCAACTTGCCGATACCATTTTGCATGATGAAAGGGTCATTTGGGCTGGTCTCGGAGCACGTGATTCCTTGAGAATGGAAGCTGGACTGAACCTGTATGGTCAGGAAATGAGTGAATCCTTGAACCCACTGGATGCCGGTGCATTCTGGGCCATATCCAAATCAAGAAGGCCCAGTGGTGAACGGCCGGGTGGATTTCTGGGGGCAGACCCGGTTTTCGATGCCTTGTCACGAACGCAAGGAAAGCGGTTGGTCGGATTAGTGCCCGAAGGACGGGTGCCGGTACGCAGCGGTGCTAAAATAAGTGATCATGAAGGTAATCCGATTGGACATGTGACAAGTGGCGGCTATAGTCCAAGCTTGTCGCACCCGATATGTCTTGCCATAATCGATAACCGGCATTCAGCAAGTGGTCATAACATATACGCCACGGTCAGGAATCGCCGGGTATTGATGACCGTAACGACACTGCCCTTTGTCAAACATCGCTACTATAGAGTTCCCGAAAACCTCCAGAAATGATTTTAGTTCTGCAACCTGCCAAGAGCGGAGAATACGAGCATGAAAACCAGATATACCAAAGAACATGAATGGATTACCCAGCATGATGGCGATATCTTCACGATTGGAATCACTGATTATGCACAGGATCAGCTGGGAGACATCGTTTACGTCCAACTACCCGAGACCGACAGTGAAATTAAAAAGGGTGAAGAATTATCCGTTATTGAATCGGTCAAGGCGGCTGGAGACATCAAGTCTCCCATTAGCGGAATTGTTCTGGAAGTTAACCAGGAACTTGACGGAGAACCAGAATTGATTAACGAATCAGCGGAAGATTCAGGCTGGCTCTGCAAGATCAAAAGCATCGATCAATTCTCTTGATGAACTGATGGAAAAGACCATTCCCGATGCGATCGTCAGCAAAAGCGAAATGTCCCTGCCCCGTTCGCTCGACGAGAATCGACTCAACAAGGAAGTTCGAACCATTGCCGCCGATAACCATGTTGCCATATCCATGATTGGAATGGGCTATTACGGGACGGTAACACCACCCGTGATCCGCAGAAACGTTCTGGAGAATCCGGACTGGTACACCGCCTATACCCCCTATCAGGCTGAGATCAGTCAGGCCCGCCTTGAAGTGCTCATGGCCTTTCAGCAAATGATCATGGATCTGACCTCCATGGATCTGGCCAATGCATCACTGCTCGACGAGGCGACGGCAGCAGCGGAAGCGATGCAGGTCGCAAGGCGGGTCAGCAAAAGCAAGTCAGACCGGTTTTTTGTCGATCAGAACGTGTTTCCACAAACCCTGGCGGTGATTCAAACCCGGGCCAGGCCGCTGGACATTGAGGTCATCATTGGCGATATTGAAAATGAACTCGCTGGCGAACCGTGTTTTGCTGCCTTCATGCAAAATCCGGCCGGAGACGGACTTTTTCGGGATTGCACAGCGGTCATCCGGCAACTGCATGAACAGAATGCACTGGCCATTGTTGCAGCCGACCCCCTGTCTCTGGTTATGGTCAAACCACCCGGTGAAATGGGCGCAGACATTGTCGTAGGCAGTACCCAGCGATTCGGGGTTCCGATGGGATTTGGCGGGCCGCATGCGGCATATCTCGCCACCCACGAAAAGTACAAACGCTCAATTCCCGGTCGACTGATTGGCACCACCATCGACTCAAACGGCAATCTTGCCTACCGCATGGCTTTACAGACCCGGGAGCAGCACATCCGCCGGGACAAGGCGACCAGCAATATCTGTACATCTCAGGTCTTGCTGGCCATCATGGCTACTGTATATGCCATGTATCACGGGCCAGAGGGCTTGTATCGAATTGCTTCGGGCATCAATCGCTTAACCCGGGTTCTTGCATCGGAACTCGCCAATATGGGCTTTGAAGTGGTTCATGATCATTACTTCGATACCATCAGGACTCGGTTGCCGGGCAAGGCCTCAGGCCTCATTGACAAGGCGGAACGTGCCCGCTACAACCTCAGGCTGGTAGATGATGATCATGTCGGAATTAGCCTGGATGAAACAACCAATCGAGAAAAGGTAGTCGGGCTGCTCGAAGTCTTTGAAGGGCTGACTACAGGTCAGGTCCGGGGCAATTTATTTGATATCGATCTCCCGGGATCCATTCCTGAAAATCTGGTGCGAACCAGCAGTTATCTGACTCATCCGATTTTCCATCATTTTCGCTCGGAAACCGAGTTCATGCGCTACCTGCGCAGAACGGCCAGCAAGGACATTACGCTTGCACAGTCAATGATCCCACTTGGATCATGCACCATGAAACTGAATGCCGCAAGCGAAATGGAGCCGATTTCCAACCCAAACTTTGCGCATATTCACCCGTTTGCACCCTCCAAGCATACCCGCGGCTATCAACAGTGCATCGGCTCGCTTGAGAAAATGCTTTGCGAGATCACCGGATTTGACGGTTTTTCCTTTCAGCCAAATGCCGGCTCACAGGGGGAATATGCAGGACTCTTGTGCATCCGTGCTCATCATCATGCCAACGAACAACCGCATCGGGACATCTGCTTGATTCCCTCTTCAGCACACGGAACCAATCCGGCAAGCGCGATCATGGCCGGCATGAAAGTAGTCGTGGTTGACTGCGATATCGATGGAAACATTGATATTGACGATTTCACAGGCAAAGCTCGGGAATACAGGGACACGCTATCGGCAACCATGATCACCTACCCTTCCACACACGGAGTATTTGAAGAGTCGATCGTGGATCTGTGCCAGATCGTGCATGACAACGGGGGCCAGGTTTACATGGATGGCGCCAACATGAATGCCATGGTCGGATTCTGCCGACCCGCAGAGATGGGGGCGGATGTCATGCACCTCAATTTACACAAGACCTTCGCCATTCCCCATGGCGGCGGGGGCCCGGGCATGGGACCAATCGGGGTCAGGAACCACCTTCGTTCGTTTTTGCCAAGTCATCCGGTGATCCATTGCAATCAGGGCGGCTCGGCTCCCATAGGAACAGTGTCAGGCGCTCCATGGGGTTCACCGCTGATTCTGCTGATCTCCTGGAGTTATCTGCGACTGCTTGGCAAGCATGGCTTGCGCAGGGCAACACAAATCGCAATTCTGAATGCCAACTATATCGCTCACCGCCTTGACCCATACTTTCCGGTTGTCTACAAAGGCGTTCAGGGACATGTTGCCCATGAATGCGTGATTAATCTTGCGCCTATAAGGGAGAAATCCGGGATCACTGTTGAGGATGTCGCAAAACGCCTGATCGATTATGGTTTCCACGCCCCAACCATGTCCTGGCCAGTCCCTGATTCAATGATGATTGAGCCAACCGAAAGCGAGTCGCTCGACGAATTGAATCGTTTTTGCGATGCCATGATTCACATCCGTGAGGAAATCGCTGAAATTGAACAAGGCAAGGCATCACTGAAGAACAGCCTTTTGACCAATGCACCGCATGCGTATCACCTGCTGACCGATGATGATTGGGATCGTCCCTACAGCAAGGAAAGAGCATTTTTTCCGACCCGTGAGACAAAGCGCAATAAATTCTGGCCCCCGGTTGGACGCATTGATAATGTGTATGGCGACCGCAATCTGGTTTGCAGTTGCCCACCAATCAGCGAGTATGAGTAAATTGACAGGGGATTGATGATGTCAGAGATCAAGCAGGCAGAACGATCTCGACCGCGGCCAATTGTTCAGGGCGAGAAGTTGCGTGGTTCGGCAAAGATGGAGCGAATCCCGATCAAGTTCGATCCATTGCCACGTGACCAGCTATTGCGAAAACCGAAATGGATTCGCGCCAGTTTTACCGGCACCGCGGCGGTTGCATCGCTGAAACGAAAACTGAGGGAAAGTGGTCTGCATACGGTATGCGAAGAAGCAGCCTGCCCTAATCTTGGAGAATGTTTTGGCAACGGCACCGCAACCTTCATGATCATGGGTGATATATGTACACGGCGCTGTCCATTTTGCGATGTTGCCCATGGTCGGCCCAATCCATTAAACCCTGATGAGCCAGATACCCTTGCCAAAACAGTAGCCAGCATGCAGCTCAGGTATGTAGTCATCACCTCGGTCGACCGGGATGATCTCAGGGATGGAGGAGCGAACCATTTCACGGACTGCATTCAGGCCATACGGGAGCAAAGCCCGAACACCCGAATTGAAGTGCTGGTGCCGGATTTTCGTGGGCGCATGGATATTGCGCTACATATTCTGGATACGGCACCACCGGATGTATTCAACCACAATCTCGAGACCGTGCCCAGACTGTATAAACAGGCCAGGCCGGGCTCCGATTACCAATGCTCGTTAACCTTGCTGGAACGGGCAAAACAGCAGTGGCCGGACCTGCCAACAAAATCCGGCATTATGCTGGGACTTGGCGAGACTCGCGAAGAGATCATGCAGGTGATGCGGGATATGCGCAAGCACAACATTGACATGATCACGCTTGGGCAGTATCTGCAGCCGAGCCGTTACCATCTGGCAGTACGAAAATACTGGACACCTGAAGAGTTTGATGAGCTGGGCAAGTACGGAAATCGGCTCGGTTTTGCAAATGTTGCATCTGGACCCATGGTTCGCTCTTCTTATCACGCTGATTTGCAGGCTCACGAGCTGGCTGAACAAACCGGCCTCAATGTGTGTTAGACTAGCAAACGGTAAATTTTTCTGAGATAACTCGGTTATATTCTCGTGGTTCTCAGCGATACAAATTATTTTTAACCAAAGGAGACTATCCAATGCTTAAATCCATAAAGATCGCAGCAATTGCTACTGCGCTATCTGTCGCCGGGTTTTCAGCGAATGCTGCTACCCTGGACGATGTTCAAGCACGCGGTGAGTTGAACTGTGTTGTCACTACAGGCCTTGCCGGCTTTGCTGCTCCTGATGACAATGGACGTTGGGACGGCTTTGACGTCGAGTTCTGTCGTGCCGTTGCAGCTGCAGTTCTCGGCGATGGCGAAAAAGTGAAATTCGTCCCATCAACCGGTAAAACCCGCTTCACGCTACTGAATTCCGGTGAAGGCGATATCCTGTTTCGCAATACAACTGAAACCATGAGCCGGGATGCTGACCTGAAACTGACTTTCCTTCCCGTCAACTACTACGATGGTCAGGGATTCCTGATTCGAGCAAACATGGGCATCGGTTCAGCCAGTGAATTGAATGGCGCATCGGTCTGTATACAGACTGGTACCACCACCGAATTGAACCTGGCCGACTATTTCCGAGCCAATGGCATGAGCTATGAACCGGTTAACATTGAAACTAACGAAGAAGGAATAGCCAATTATTCTGGAAATCGTTGCGATGTATACACCACTGATGCTTCCGGCCTCGCCTCAACCCGAGCTGCTCTGGACGATCCTTCCGCTCACGTTATCCTGCCTGAAATCATTTCCAAAGAGCCCCTTGGCGGTGCCGTACGACACGGCGATGACCAATGGGCCGATATTGGCAAATGGGTGGTTAATGCGATCATCAATGCCGAGGAGCTTGGCATAACCCAGGCCAATGTAGGACAAATGTGCGCATCGGCTGGTGACAACCCGAGCATCAACCGCTTGTGCGGCACTGAAGGAGATGCCGGATCCTGGATCGGCCTTGACAACAAATGGGCTGTTCGGGCTATCGAGACTGTCGGTAACTACGGAGAGATTTTCGAACGTCATATCGGTCCCAACACTCCGCTTGCACTCGAGCGCGGATTGAATGCCCAGTGGAAGGATGGCGGCATCCTGTATGCCGCACCGATTCGGTAATCGGCAGGGACTTTTACAAGGCCATTCCGTGTGACTTTGTAAATACCAATAGTGTCCGGGGAAACCAGCTGTCTTCCCCGGACACAGTGCAGGCTTATTGTGCTTGACTTGCCGCAGGATGACTGCCCTGCAATAATCATCTGACTACCACGTGTGAGAGTATGGGCAGATAACATGGCAGAAGCAGCTATCGCATCCCACCCCCGACGCAACCCCATTTCCCGACTCTGGAACGACAAGCAGTCTCGTTCCGTAATCATTCAAGTTATTACCATTTCTCTGGTGTTTGCATTTTTTGCATACATCATCCATAACGCTGTTGTAAATCTGCAGGCCATAGGCAAGGGGTTTAGCTACAACTTTCTCTGGCAACCTTCCAGTTATGACATCAACCAGCATCTGATCGAGTACGATTCAAGGTCGACTCATTTCAGAGCCATGCTGGTAGGGATTATAAACACCGTCCTGGTGGCAATTTGCGGGATTGTGCTGGCCTCCATCGTTGGCTTCATATTGGGCGTTCTGCGCCTGTCCAAAAACTGGATCGTCAATCGACTGGCCTATTGCTACATTGAATACGTCCGGAATGTGCCGGTGCTCTTGCACATCCTGTTGGTCCACGGGCTGATTGTTCATGCCTTTCCAGTCCCACGGCAGGCGATATCAATCGGCGATGTGACCTATATGACTAATCGCGGGATATTTTCTGCAAAACCCATCTATGAACCCCTGTTTCTAGTGGTTGTTGTGCTGTTTTTGTTCAGCTTGGCGTTTATGTGGTGGTTCAAGCGCCATGCAAAGAAAGTCCAGGACGAAACGGGGCAGCGTTATCCGGTGTTCTGGATCGGCCTCGGCACAATCGTCGGCATGCCGCTGGTCGCTTTTTTTCTGCTCGGAAGCCCTATCAGCTGGGATATGCCTGAACTCAAAGGGTTCAACTTCACAGGCGGCATGGTCATTCGTCCTGAATTTATTGCCCTGCTACTCGCACTGTCGCTGTACACAGCTGCATTTATTGGCGAGATTGTTCGTGCGGGAATTCTTGGTGTCTATTATGGGCAAACTGAGGCTTCCTATGCACTCGGCATCAATCGTGGGCGCACTCTTTCTCTGGTGGTCATTCCACAGGCACTGCGCATCATTGTACCCCCTTTGACCAGTCAGTACCTGAATCTGACGAAAAACTCCTCGCTCGCAGTTGCGATCGGGTATATGGATATCGTCGCTACAATTGGTGGCATCTCGCTGAACCAGACCGGTCGCGAAATGGAATGCATGATCATTGTACTTGCCTTATATCTCGTGATGTCGCTGATCATCTCAGCGGTCATGAACTGGTATAACAAGCGTATCAAGCTGGTTGAGAGGTAGAGCATCATGAATCAATTCATATACAAGCCGGGTGAGCATCCAGACCTCCCGCCACCCTCAAACACAGTGGGACCCATTGCATGGGTGCGAGCTAACCTGCTTTCCTCGCCAACCAATATCGTACTCTCTGTTCTGTCGATCTGGTTTCTCTATGAAATCATACCTGCAACTCTGGAATGGGCTTTTCTGGATGCGGCGTTTACCGGGGAAAGTCGGGATGAGTGCCGTGCAAAGGCAGGCGGTGCATGCTGGGCCTTTATCGGAGAGCGCTTCAATCTCTTTACCTATGGCTTTTATCCTGCTGATGAGCGCTGGAGAATAGATCTGACATTTTTCCTGCTCTGTCTGGCCTTGATTCCCGTGCTCTGGGATCGTTGCCCGTTGCGCAAATTTGGCCTGTACTTTGCCTGTGCTTTCCCGTTTATCGCTGGCTGGCTGTTGCTTGGCGGTTTTGGATTAACACCGGTCGATACCGATGAATTCGGCGGTTTCATGCTGACTCTGGTAATTGGGGTCACCGGAATTTCGTTCTCGTTGCCGATCGGCATCCTCCTGGCTCTGGGAAGACAGTCGAATTTGCCCATCGTTCGGGTATTCTCGGTCGGGTTCATCGAGTTTTTTCGGGGCGTTCCCCTGATCACCCTGTTGTTCGTCGCCTCGACCATGCTGAATTATTTTCTGCCGAAAGGCACCACATTCGACTTGCTGCTTCGGGTGCTAATCATGGTCACGCTGTTTGCTTCGGCCTATATGGCTGAGGTAATTCGTGGCGGATTGCAGGCACTTCCTCGAGGGCAGTATGAAGCAGCAGACGCAATGGGACTCAAGTACTGGACATCCATGAGGCTGATTATCCTGCCTCAAGCGCTCAAAATATCAATTCCCGGGATTGTTAACACCTTTATTGGGCTTTACAAAGATACCACTCTGGTAATCATTATCGGTCTTCTGGATCCCCTCGGTGTTGGCAGAGCCTCACTCGCTGACACGAAATGGACAGGACTTTCCAACGAAATGTACCTGTTTGTCGCAATATTCTTCTTCATTTCCTGCTTTGGGATGTCACGCTATTCCCTCTATCTTGAGAAGAAACTCGCGACCGGCCATGAACGTTAATGAGATTAGGCTATGAACGATACACCTGAAAATTCAAACGGCAATTCAGAAAAAGAATTTGTAATTGTCATACGCAAGATGCATAAATGGTATGGACAGTTTCATGTTCTGAAGGATATCAACCTGAACGTTGAACGGGGAGAAAAGATTGTGATCTGTGGCCCTTCCGGATCTGGAAAATCCACATTAATTCGATGTATAAACCGCCTGGAGGAACACCAGGACGGGGAAATCATCGTGGATGGAACAGAGCTCACCAACGACCTCAAGAATGTGGAAGTGGTCAGACGTGAAGTAGGGATGGTATTTCAGCACTTCAATTTGTTTCCTCATCTTACGGTTCTTGACAACTGTACTCTCGCGCCGATCTGGGTCAGAAAGGAACCCCGGGAACAAGCCGAAGTCACGGCCATGGAATATCTGGAGCGAGTCAAGATACCGGATCAGGCGAGCAAGTTTCCCGGCCAGTTGTCGGGGGGGCAGCAACAACGGGTGGCGATAGCGCGTTCACTATGCATGAAGCCACGTGTCATGTTGTTTGATGAACCCACTTCCGCTCTGGATCCTGAAATGATCAAGGAAGTTCTCGATGTGATGATTGAACTGGCCACTGAAGGAATGACCATGCTGTGTGTTACCCATGAAATGGGCTTTGCCAAAACCGTAGCTGACCGGGTGATTTTCATGGATGAAGGAGAGATCATCGAACAGAACAAGCCACAGGAATTTTTTGATAATCCACAACATGACCGGACCAAACTATTTCTGAGTCAGATCCTGAATCACTGACATTGCACACATCCATAACCAATGGAGATCTGGAGAACGCGTGAAATCGGGATTGGCTTCTGACAAAAACAGGAAGGTCAAACGTGGTCGATAGCACGGCTAACGACCGAAATCGGATTGGCTCTGCAAGTTCTGCAGGCAGCTGAAAATGGTCATGGCACCGCTGGATCGCTCCTGATTCTGGCATCAACAAAAATACCCCATGCCTTGAAGGCAACTGCGAAAATTCCTTGGCGCAGGATTCTGCCCCTTTATCGAACCAATCTCAACAGCGTTGCAAATGCTGTTCGAGGCATCACGTTTTTATTGCATAGTTGGCAAAAATTATATATCTTCACAACCTAGGCCGGGGTGGCGAAATTGGTAGACGCGCCAGACTCAAAATCTGGTTGGGGAAACTCAGTGTCGGTTCGAATCCGACCCTCGGTACCACCTACATTATTCGCTTATGCAGAAATGACTTGTTGAATTGCATTGACAACCCTGTCTGCCAGCACCTGAAGTTGCTTTTCATTTTCTCCTTCCAGCATTACCCGAAAAAACGGTTCGGTTCCTGATTCCCGTAATACTATCCGCCCGGATATTCCCAACTGCTGCTCAATGCTGGAGACCGCGTTCTGGACCACTGGATGGCATTCTATCGCAGCGCTCTCGCCGGATTCAACCGGGATATTTACGGCATATTGAGGATAGTGCTTCATCGCCGCAGCAAGCTGATTCAAGGATTTTCCCGATTCACGCATCGCGACCAAAACTTCCAATGCAGACACGATGCCATCGCCGGTTGTCGACTTGTCCAGACATATGATGTGTCCAGAAGTCTCTCCTCCAAGATCCCATCCGTTTTTTATCATTTCCTCTTGTACATAACGATCTCCAACCCGGGTTCGTGCAAATCGAATGTCCATGGTCTTTAAGGATTCTTCCAGTCCCAGATTGCTCAGGATAGTCCCTACAACGCCAGCAACGTATTTGCCCGCGCGTTTTCTATGACAAGCCAGGATATACAATATCTGATCACCATTTACCTCTAATCCCTGCTCATCGACCATCAGCACACGGTCCGCATCACCGTCAAAGGCAATGCCCAGATCAGCGCCTACCTCACACACCATGGACTTAAGGTGACGCATATCGGTTGATCCGCATTCCTGATTGATGTTATACCCGTCCGGCTCAACATGCATGGTAGTTACTTCGGCCCCCATTTCGGAAAATACCTTCGGGGCAACATCATAGGCTGCTCCATTTGCGCAATCCAGTACCACATGCAGTCCCTTGAATGAAGTTTTCGGGTCAATCGTATTCTTGCAGTACTGGATATAACGGTCACGGGCATCATCCATTCGAGAGGCCTTGCCCAGAAACGCAGCAGCTACACAATCGGGCGATTGCTTCATGAGATCCTCGATTCCAGCAAGCGACTGATCATTCATCTTGTCACCCGTTCCAGAGAAAATCTTGATGCCATTGTCGTAATGGGGATTATGCGAACCGCTAATCACAATACCCGCACTGGCTTCTGTCATACGAGTCAGGTATGCAATACCCGGGGTGGGCAATGGGCCGAGTAAAATGATGTTCACGCCAGCCGAACACAGCCCGGCTTCAAGAGCTGATTCGAGCATATAGCCGGACAGTCGCGTATCCTTGCCAATAAGTACGGGGGCTGAACGACCTGTACTCCCCAAGGTCTTTCCAATCGCCCAGCCTAGATCCAATATGGTAGATGGGCAAATTGGTTCGATTCCTACCCGTCCTCGAACGCCATCGGTTCCAAAGAATGAGGGGGTCATCCTCCCTATAGCAAAGTGGTGGTCATGCCGTTTCTACAGCGGATCTGGAATCTTGACATCGCCATCCCCAACGTCATTTTTTGGATTCTTCTTGACTGACCGTTTTGGCTTGCGACGTTTAGACTTGTCACTGGCAGAAGGTTGAGATGGTGGCGTAGGCTGCTTTCCATCCATGATTTCATCGACTTGATTCGCATCCAGCGTTTCCCATTCCAGCAATGCCCTGGCCATGACTTCGACCTTGTCCCGGTTCTCCGACAGGATATCCCTGGCCCGGTCATATTCCTGAGTGATGATCCGAGTCACCTCTGATTCCACTTTTTCAGCCGTTTCCGGACTGATGTTGCGGTGGGTTGCCATCTCGCGCCCCAGAAACACCTCGCTCGTATTTTCGCCATAGACCCGAGTGCCCAGCAAATCGCTCATTCCCCATCGAGACACCATGTTCTGGGCAAGCTGCGTAGCCTGCTCAAAATCATTGGATGCACCCGTGGTCATCTGATTCATGAAAATCTCTTCTGCAATCCGACCGCCCATCAACACGGCAATCCGGGTCAGTAGATATTCACGATTATGACTGTAACGATCTTCTTCGGGAAGCTGCATGGTTACGCCAAGCGCCCTCCCTCTCGGAATAATCGTTACCTTGTGCACAGGGTCGGCATACTCTTTCAGGGCCTTGGCAACCACGGCATGGCCAGATTCATGATATGCCGTGTTTTTTCGCTCTTCTTCTGGCATCACGATTGAGCGCCGCTCTACCCCCATCAGGACCTTGTCCTTGGCCAACTCAAACTGCTCCATGCTTACCAGCTTGAGGCCTTTGCGAGCTGCCAGCAATGCCGCCTCGTTAATCAGATTGGCAAGATCTGCACCTGAAAATCCCGGTGTACCTCTGGCGATAATGGCCGGATCAATATCCTTGTGCAAAGGCACTTTCTTCATGTGTACCTTGAGAATGGCTTCCCGCCCGCGAATATCAGGGAGCGGTACCACAACCTGACGGTCGAAACGACCAGGTCTCAACAAAGCCGGATCCAGGACATCAGGGCGGTTTGTTGCCGCAATAACGATGACCCCCTCACTCGCATCAAACCCGTCCATTTCCACCAGCAGCTGATTGAGGGTTTGCTCTCTTTCATCATGACCACCGCCAAGACCTGCACCCCGTTGACGACCCACCGCATCAATCTCATCGATAAAGATGATGCAAGGCGCATGTTTCTTGGCCTGATCGAACATGTCCCTGACTCTTGAAGCACCAACCCCCACAAACATTTCAACGAAATCAGATCCTGAAATGGTAAAGAAAGGCACCTTTGCCTCACCGGCTATTGCTTTGGCCAGCAATGTTTTTCCCGTACCCGGGTTTCCGGTCATCAATACCCCACGCGGAATACGCCCCCCCAGCTTTCGAAAGCGAGACGGATCCTTGAGAAACTCGACCAATTCCTCAACCTCATCCTTGGCTTCGTCGACACCCGCAACGTCCTCAAAGGTGACATGGTTTTTGTCTTCAGTCAACATGCGGGCCTTGCTCTTGCCAAAACTCAAGGCGCCACCGCGTCCTCCTCCCTGCATCTGGCGCATGAAAAAGATCCATACGCCAATCAACAATAGGATCGGGAACGAACTGATTAACAAGTGCATCAAAAGAGAGGTCTCTTCAGCCTTTTTGGCCTTGATATCAACCCCGTTGCTGAACAAATCATCGACCAGCTTGGGATCATTGGGCGCATAAGTGATAAAGGACTGACCGTTTTGCGTGGTTCCCCGAATGACCTCATTGTCTATTTCAACGGCCGAGATTCTTCCACCCTTGACCTCGGCCAAAAAGGTCGAGTAACCGATTTCATTGACATCACGCGATGTGTTGCCGGCAAAATTGTTGAATACCGACATTAGAACCATGGCTATTACCAGCCATAGAATTAAATTTTTGGCAAGATTAGACAAAACACCCTTTCCTCAGATACCCATGTAAAAATTCAGTTGACTAATTATAAGCCAGAGCAGGCTTCCAGACTCAATTATCGATGCCTCTGCGGTCGAATCCTGTAGCCTCTTGCTAACAGATAGACTTCTCTTGATTCTGATCGAGATGCTGCAGGCTTGATCACAGACACCTGAGCAAACCCCATGCCATACATCTGCTGTATACCTGAAAACGAACTGCCTGCAAAGAGTTTGGTCAGCACGGTACCACTGGATTTAAGGGTCATGCAGCAAAACTCCAGAATCGATACTTGAATTTCCTCAGCCTTCGCCTGATCTATAGTTGCTATACCCGATATATTGGGGGACATGTCCGATAAAACAAGGTCCAATAATTGGCCGTCAAGACAATCAATGATTTGTTCCTGAACAGAAGGTTGTGTAAAATCGCCCTGGATTATCCCTACCCCATGAATCGGCTTCATTTCAAGAAGGTCTACCCCAATTATCCTGCCTCTGTCTGACAACCTTGTCGCCACATACTTGCTCCAGCCGCCAGGTGCAGCACCCAAATCAACGATCTGATGAGAAGGCTTGATCAAACGATATTTTCGGTCCACCTCACTTAACTTGAACACCGAGCGGGCACGGTAACCAAGGGTGCGTGCTTCACGTACATAGCGGTCCCGATTCTGCCTGTTTGACCAGGCTCGAGACTTTGACTTGTTTCGACTGCGCGACAAACCCGTCCTCTCCTGCGATAATTCTCGATACGCTATGGCTGGCTAGAGATTCCCATGTCGTCTCAGCATGGCTGAAGCCGGTCTAGGGTCAGACAGGCCAGGAAAAGGCGCATTGACCTCTTTGCCCTTGGCCAGCTGTTTGGGTACGAGAAGGCTGAATAATTCGTCAACAAGACGCCAACGCCACGCACAGAAATACTGCACAGGAGAATGTTAACCGGGCGACACCCGGTGAGACGGGCAAGATCACTCTGCAATGTGGTTACTAACAAAGGAGATGCCAACCGCGGCAGCAGAAATCTGCTTCGTTAGCAATCTTCTGAAAATGTGTCCTGATAGCAACCGCAAGAGCAGAAAAGCAATTGACCAATAATGTAAAGAGCCGTAGCAAAGATTCCGTTTTCCGCCAATGCATGGGGACTTATAATGAATACTTGCCAAGAATGCTCGAGCCATGCTATCAGTTTTTTGGCTGTATTTCTTTGCTTATTTGCTCCTTTCCGCGGTGATTCGAGCAATTTTTAGTCGATTGTCAGGCATTCCTGGTAATTCCCTTTTTTTACGTCTGCGTTTGAGGTGCAACCCCTGACTGCCACAAACCACGGAAAACGCGCTAGAACGCAAGGGAGGGGACACCGCACGAATGCCGGAACCGAACTTGAAAATCCCCGTAATGACCGGATAGGATACGGCAGTGAATGAGACTGCCGATCATGAAGTACCGGAGCGCATTGCCGTGCTGGAGGAACGCATGAAGACACTGCAGTCCGACCTTCAGGGAACGCTGGAGCGTTTCCGGGCCGATACGGCCAGGCGGGATACCGACATGGCCCGGCGCGACCGGGACAACCTGCGCCGGACGGTCGGATTCGGGGTCCCCAGATCGCGGTAACGACCGCCGTCCTGGCCACGGGCTTCGCGTTCATGACCCTGGTCGGGATCCCCGCGAAATAGACTACTGCTACCGCCATATGCCTTGCAGGCGGCGGCAGTGGCCTGTCCCTACTGCGCGGTGATCAGCACGCCC